>PULR01000064.1 GCA_003551005.1 Mollicutes bacterium | reverse complement strand
TGACATTTCCGGCGGGCATAACAAATTCCATTTCTTCTTCGCTGACACCATCTTGTAAATTATCAACTTCTTCAGGGGAAGTAATCGATTCTTCATCAAAACCATCAGGTATGTCATCAAAAGTAAATTTGGAGAAATATATTATATCTTCAAAGCCCTCTAATTTTCCGACTTCAATTTTGACTTCGTCCCCAGCATCAAAATTGTCAAAAGCTATTTCTCCGTGTTCAGATGTAAATTTTGTTACATTTACACCATCTAAAGTTTTTTCTATCTCGGACCATTCAGATCTTTCAAACACCTTTGCATAACCTCCCTCGCCGTCAACATCTATTTCTATACTCACTTCTACTACTAACACCCCGTCTGGTTCAAATTCAGCAGTGAGCTCAACCGGATAGTCGGGCATTTCGAAACTCATCGGATTCTCATTAGAGTCAATTTCAGCACCCCCGGAATCTTCAACTGTCCAACCGGTAAAGCTATTATAATCCTCAGCATTTGCCCACAATTCCAAATCAGTCTCTTTCGATATGTACGCGTGGTTTTCTTCATCAGAGAAAGTAATGGTATCGTCATCATGCTCAACAAGCACTCTTCCCATTTCATCTCCAACAATATTAACAGTCAACCTGGGTTTGAAGTCAGCAGTTACAGTTACGTCTTCATCCGGCATAGTGAAAATACAGTCGTTATCTTCATCGCAATCCACATCACCATCTACTTCCCAACCGTCGTCAAAGATATAATCACCGTTTTCTTCCTCAGTAAATGCTGACAAATTAATGTCAGTACCCGGAGGAACCTCTGTGTTATATGAGTCGCCCGGTTCAGCGTTTCCTGAAATATCATCACCGCTAACATTCACCTCTCCACCCTTTTCTGCCACAACGGTCAGAGTAGGATCGTCCGGTTCCGGTTCTTCAACTAGCATATACAGATCTATATCAGAATCTAAATCATCATAAGTATAATTAAAATCACAAACCATTCTTTCACCTCCGGGATCACCATCTATATCTCCACAATCAGTTTCGGGTGGTAAATCAGAATCATCATGCCAGCCAACAAATGTAGAGTTGGAATCTTCGTGATCTTCATGAACTTCGATTATTACTCTGCCTTCGTTATAATTACTTAGTTGATGCTTAAGGCTTCTAGAAAAATCATTTTCCTTACTAAGGATCGAGTTATTACGAACTGCAATAACCCCTCCTATGTCTGGACTCCAATCTCTCCACCAAATCCGATTTTCTTGATAAATTGTACCATCATAACTATTCCCGTGCATATAAATATTTAAATTAAGTTCATCATCGTCGTCGTCATCGTCGTCATCATCGTCATCGTCATCATCGTCGTCGTCATCGTCGTCATCATCGTCATCATCATCATCATCGTCATCGTCATCATCATCGTCGTCGTCATCGTCATCGTCGTCGTCATCATCATCGTCATCGTCGTCATCATCGTCATCGTCGTCATCATCGTCATCATCATCATCGTCGTCATCATCACCGGGAGGAACCTCGGTTGGTGGCAACCAAAAAGTGAAGGTGAAGGTACCGGTTAACGGTTGACCGGGGTCGGCCTCAGGCAACGGCATACTCTCATCGTGTCCTGCCAGTATCCAAGAAGGATCCACTCCCGGTTCAGCCATAATATCCCCAGCCCATTCCGAAGGGCTACTAGGTACCTGATTCCACCAACGCCCATCGCCTTCCGGACGTGCACCGTCAAAATCATCTGTAGTGGGCTCCAGAGTTCCCATATCACTCCAGCCGTCAACATAGGCCACCCCGTCCTCATCCGCCTCCGCTTCAAAGGTTTTTACTTCTTCAAACTCCCAATCGGGAACCGTTATATTATCAAAATCTTCGGTTACCCCCGAAACTATCGGCACTGCAATAGTGTGAGTTGTCTCGGGTATCAACCCCTCCACTTTCATCACAAAATCAATTCCCTTGGCATCATAAACCCGATCGTTTTCGTTTTGCTCCAGATCAACAAAAGGCGTATATGCTCTAAATTCATCTGGCATTTCTAGCCCGAAATCATCCCAGTCATTTCCGCCCCGATGTAACCACCGCGCATTATATTGAGCGGAATCACGCCGAGACTCGATCTCTGCTTCCGCATCAGAAGGATCCCAACTTTCTCCTACCAAACCCTGTTCTTCTTCATTCTCTTGTTCGTGATGTTTATAAAAGGTACCATCCCATGGACGTTCAAAAAATACCTCGGATTCCACCCCGACACTACCTCCCCCGGCATCATCAAGTGAATCACAGCTACATTGGCTAGTTTCAACAAGTCCGCCTTTAGGATATTCACAGCTACCATCTTCTCTAAAATATTCATCAAAGGCATCACAAGATTCTTCCGGTTCTTCGTTCCATCCAAATATCCCCGAATAGCCACCGGCAGAACCTTCTGGCGGCTCGGGGTTACAATCGTGATTCCCCCAAGCATCACTGTCACAGTACCAACCATAATTAAAATAGTTATCATAATATCTTCCAGACCACGGCTTATAATTAGAATGCCAGTCATAATAACTTTCAGAATCCGGATCATCCGGATAGTTATCAAAAATCGGCCCCCCGTTCGGTTGCAAACCAGTCATATTATACGTTCTCCAACGACACTCCCCGCTAATATCCTCCCAGGTGTCATCCCAAGAATGCCACGAAGCATCACAATCTCTAACAATAAGTCGGTGTGGGGTGATAGAAATATTTCTACTTATATCGGTTCGATACGCCTCATATTCAGCCGAACCTGATGCCGTATCATCCAAATAATCTGCACAATTTTCATTTTCTGCAACAAGCAGATCTTCATAGGAAGAACCCTGGTTAAAATTCAAGGTTCTCCAGTTAGTATCCATATTATTAAATCTATGATCCTCTGAAAGTTCTATTTCATATCCATCGGTTTCCCATAATTCGTTAAAAGTTTGAGCACCTAAACTGTTGTGTCCGCAAAGTTTAACTTTTTCATCATCAATATTGGCATAATAGGAATCTTTACGGAAAGTCACCTCCGGATCCGGCAAAAACTCCAAGTCCACCTTGATCTCCGGCTTATAATCTTCGGTCGGTGCAACATAAATAGAACCGCCTTGAGCACAGTAAGTGTTTGAAGTTCCCGTCTTTCTACTGAAGGAAACATCGTCATTCCAACCCTGGTCAATACCGGGAGCTGAGTTTATAGCATATAAATTATCACCATACACTTCCGGCTGCACCGCAAAATCAATATCACCCAGGTCCGGCATAACCACATCCACGCAGATCTCGTTACCTGCGTCATCGCCGAAATCAATATCATCTGTTGAAACATAAGCCGGGCTAACTTCCGGTTTCAGGTTGTCCAGATCCAGGGCGTCCGAACTGACATCCCAGTCGGTTTCCGTTTCCCAGTTCAGTTCATCTCCCGCCTCCAAAACAGTCGGACCTCCCCAGTACTGAAACACCCCGCCGGAAATTAAGGTTAGTACTGTTATAAACGACAGGAGAATAAATATTGCGTTTTTCTTTTGGTTCATATAAAAATAATGATAGATGATCAATTGCTAAATGCCTAAATATCGTACACACTCTATTCTATACTATATAATAGAAACGGTTATAACAACATTATTAATTGTGGATAACTTGCTTGCATTTTTTAAGCGTTTGTGGTATGGTTTTTAAGGTATAAGTACTCTTCAACTAGTTAGGCTTGCTTTAGCAAGCCGAAACCAAGCTCAGCTTGGAGAAAGCGAGAGATAAAATGAAAGAATGGTTGCTATGGGCTGGAGTGGCAGTATTGGCAGTGATTTTAATACTGCCGTTGATACCAACAGTCGGAGAAGAGGAGGACTTGAGTAGGTTCTACAATAATCCTCTCCACCCGCTTACGATAGCGGGAGAAAAGCAGGAGGTACAAGCCTTCGAGAGGCTACTGGAGAAAGAGTCTCTGAGAGAAGTTGTA
>PULR01000049.1 GCA_003551005.1 Mollicutes bacterium | reverse complement strand
TGAACCTTGAAGTATTTTTGTGTTGTGCAACATAAAAGTATCTTAAGTGTATACCGAATCAAGAAAGGAGGGAGGATGACTGAAAGACGATGACGAGACGCCGGTCCCTTTTACTCGGACCCGCCCCCGCGCATTGTCATTGCTGGAAAGGATGCAAGGGAAGCTAAGGGGACCTTCCCAACAATCGAACGCAGGTTACGCACCGACACGGCCGCAGCATGTATTCTCTACGGAAGAAGTGTTTCAAGACGCGAGGGGAATGGCCGGTTGCCGGTGCTTTTGTTATTGCGGGAATCGTCGGCTGCTCTCCTCAGAAATTCAGACGAAGACCAGGAAGGAGGAGATGATGGACCGTGTTACGCAAGAAGGGATTGCTGCTGATTTTAGTGCTTGTCTCCTTGACACTGGCCGCCTGCGATTTCTTCACCGAAGACGACGAGACCACCTTTACGATCGAGTTCGATGCACTCGGCGGCGAGAGCGTCGACGCAATGAACGTGACGATCGACGACATTCCCGACCTGCCCGAGACGACCCGGGAAGGGTACCACTTCGAGGGCTGGTATCTGGATGAGGATTATTCTGAAGGATTTTCACCGGAACTGCTGGAAAGCGACGTGACCCTCTATGCGAAATGGCAGCCTGCAACCTATACCATGACGTTTGAGACATTCGACGGGGAATCGGTCGACGCCATCACCGCTGAATACGGTGAGACACTCAGTGCATCGAACTCGATCGTTTCGTTTGCGCTCTTATCCGGCGGGGAGGGAGCCTGCGTCTTTTTGTAGCGTCTAGTGATAATATGGGATTCTAGACACGCTTGTTCTCGCTAAAGTACTTGACGCCGTGCAGTACGGTGATGTAGGCGAAGAAGATGCCGGCTAGCAGCAGTACGCTGTCCTGGGCGAGCTGCCCATCGGCGATGAAGGCATCGCCTGAGGCAATAAACACACCTAGGAATATCAGCGCGATAAACGCGAAGGCGAGGCCGTTCTTGCCGTATGTTTCCCGGCGGCCGACATACGCCCCTTGAAACAGCGACCGAGTAATGTAATAAAGCGTCGGCAGGGCGATCAGCACGAATGTCTCGGCCATCGGCGCCGCCCATGTGACCTCGAAACTCGAGCGTACGAGACCGTTCACAAGCAACAGGACGAACACGATGATGAGCGCGTGGTGCGAGAGCCGGTAGTTGATCCAGCGCTGTCTTTCGTCATACTTTTTATTCATCATTCTCCTCCTTCCAGAACAGATCGTCGAGCGTGACGTCCAAGGTCCTGCAGATGTCTATGCAGAGGTTGATGGTCGGGTTGTAGTCCCCGTTCTCGATGGCATTGATCGTCTGCCGCGTCACCCCGACTCGAGCGGCGAGGTCGGCCTGTGTCATGTCTTTGTGGACACGCACGCTTTTCATCTTGAGATTTTTACCCATACCCATCACCCACCGTGATTATATACTATTGTTTACATAATGTAAAGTATATTTCACATATTCCAAACACTGATCGAGTTTATTCGTGCCATTGCAAACCATGGACATCCTGGACCAAACGAGGTATGCGTGCATGAAGGGGACTGAGCTCCCGCCGAGGGTCGAGCCTCAAAAAACAGATACAAGCAAACTAGCAGAAAGGGCTCCTTGCGGAGCCCTTTCTATATAGGGAAGGGGTGGGATGGATGCCAGTTTCATTCAAGAAAGGTCTTGATTTCGCGTTTTGCCGCTTCCTCGACGGCATTGTCGATACTGGTGCCGACGACGATGATATTGATGCCTAGTTCTTTGAAGCGGCGGAAGTTTTTGTTGTTGATGCCGCCTTCGCCGAGGGTCGGAACATCAACGGCGCCAACCAGCGCCCGGATGCGGGATTCGACCTCGGGATGGATTTCGTCGGCTGCAAGACCTTCATAACTCATGCCAGTCATGAGTCCGATCATGTCCACGCCGATCTTCTCCATCTGTTTTGCCACCTCAGCAACTTCCTCCGGCGTTTCGGCGGGGATGCCGAATGTATGCCGGTCCGAGGACTTGCCGATGTAAGCGTCGACGAGAAGGCCGTGGGCGTGAGCTTTTTCGACCCATTCCTCAAGATCTTCAAGGCTGGATTTGTGTGTGTGCAGTCCGTCTGCGCCGGAGAGGGCGATGCGTTGGAAATCTTCATCTTCGAGGCGGAGGGGCATGACTTCGGTGAAGCCGCCCGGGACGCCGACGGTGATGAATACATCCTCCCCGACTACGTTTCGGACGCCTTGCGTCGCTTCACACATCTGTTCAATGCGGATTTCATGGCGGATATTTTCGGCGTCATGCATGTCTGTGACGCCTTTGTGGCCACGGGCGAGGGCGAGCGCGGGATGATTGGGCTCGAGGATTTTGGCGCCGGCTTCGACGGCGGCCCTTGCCAGGCGGGCGTCATCGCCGGTGATGCCGGTGCTCATGAGTGTCGTGCCGCCGTCATTCTCAATCGCGGAGCGGACTTTCGCTTGAGCCCGTTCAAGCTTCTTGGCGACGTCGTTTTTAATCATTGGCCATCGCCCGACGTGTGATGCGGTTGATGAACAGCGTGAGGGTCATAGCCAGAAGCATCGAGCCGAGCATGCTCACGATGAAACCGACAGGGGTATTGGACATGAAGGGGGCGACGACCGACGGAACATAGGCGGTGCCGCGGACGCCAAAGATGCCGACGAGCAGTCCGCCGAACGTAGCGGAAGCAATAGCCGTGCCCATGACCAGGCGACGGGAGAACATGAAGGGATACGCCGCCTCAACAAACGTTCCGAATCCCATGTTGATGAGGAAGCCGGGTGTGGCGATGGTTCTCCCTTCCTTGTCGACGGGGGAGAGGATGTTCGCCAGCGTGATGCCGGCCGAGACCATGACCAGTCCGACCATGTCCACGGCGCCGAAGAAACTCATGCCGACCTCTTCCATCTCGAGCAGGATGATCGGCAGGATGGCGGCGTGATAGACACCGAACATCAATGCCGGCCAGATAACAGCGCCGGCAAGCATGCCTGCAAGCAGGGCGTTAAAGTCGTTGGCCCATTCAATGGCATCTCGCAGCCCCTCGCCGGCGGCGAGGGCGACAGGGCCGAGCAGATAGTAGATAAGCAGTCCTGCGACCAGGCCGGAAAGCCCGCCGGCGACGATATTGGCCGTCGTGCCGGGGATTTTCCACTCGAAGGCTTTTTTCAGGGCGAATCCGGAGAAAATACCAGCCAGAATTCCGCCGATGATGCCGCCGACGATGCCCGCTTCGACCGAGAGGACGCCGGCGACGACGCCGGATACGATTCCGGTTTCATCCAGACCGGAGACTTGCTTCGCCGCGACGACCGCGACAATGACCGGCAGGGCTTCGACAAGAATATCGAAAACCTCTTCAAGCGGTTCAAGCCAGGGAATCTGACTCAGGGCCAGAATCAACGCCATGGCGATGAAGCCGGGAATACTGGCGAGCATGATGCTTTTAATGCTGATGCGGTCGCGAAGCCGCGTCTGTCCGTCCTGACCGTCGGCTTCGGTCTTGCCGACCGCCGGACGGTACTTGATATCGAAATGCTTGGCGAGAGAAGTGATGGCGGAAATGGCTCGTGTACGGTTCGTGGTTGCCGTCGTGCCAGAGACAGCGACGACGTTGCAGCCCATGTGCTGGATATCCGCCATCGAAGTACCGCCGGTGCCTACGATGGGGATTTTCTTTTCAGCAGCGGCTTCAAGGGAAGCTTTGTTGATGCGTTTGGGATCCGCGCTGGGGACGATCATGGCGTCCACTTCGCCATTGCGGATTTTCTTCGCAATCTCTTCGTCTGCTTGTGTGGCGAGTTCGTTGGTATCATTGAGAGATTGTTGCTCGGTAGCGGCGAGGGTGTCGTCTTCAGTCAGATAATACAGACTTGCTTTTGTCGAACTTTGGATGTTGTCGAGAGAATGCGTGGCACCGACGAAGGAGATGTCGCTGACGCGCATGTTGGCTGCGTTCGCTTGCGTCATCACTTCGCCTAGCAATTTTTTCGGGTTGTTGCCGCCTTGCGAAAAGAGATTTCCGCCGGAACTGCCGATAATTGCTATTCGTTTCATTTGACAAAAAACCTCCATACCGTTTTGAATGTACGTACATTCTACTCGAATTATAAAACATGACCGTACATGAATGTCAATAGAAAATTGAAATCCTTTTCATGGATGATTGTGAGAGACCCGTTTATTGCCTTTAAAAGAATTATGATATAGTATAATCATACACAATGCACCACGGACAACACTAGTAAGGGATGTGTGATGAAATGGTCAAACAGAAACAGTATCTTCATGAACAGATCTACGAGCATTTCCGGGAAAAAATAGAAGCCGGGGATTATCCTGTGGGAATGAGACTTCCTAGAGAGATCGACCTTGCAAAGACCTTTGAAGTCAGCCGCCACACGGTTCGTAAAGCGCTCGACCGTCTGCACACCGAAGGGCTTGTCTATCGGACGAAAGGAGTTGGAACGTTTGTTAAATCCGTGAAGGCCGGATACAACCTCTCGAACGTCTCCAGTTTCACCGAAATCATCGAAGGCCAACAAGGCCGTCCGAACAGTACTGTGCTTCGCGCGGACCTCATCGAGCCGACAGAAGAGGTTTCGAACAAGCTCGCCCTCGGGCCTGAAGAAAAATGCTATCTTGTCGAGAGGATTCGCAAGGATGGTGAAGAGAAACTGTGTTATGAACAAGCCTACATCTCGGCAGAACATTGTCCGGATATCGATCGTCGCGTCACTCCGAAGACCTCACTATTCAATCTCTATGAAAACGTCTATGGACTGCCCATCGAAAGCGGAGACTACTCACTCGAGGCCACCAAGCCGACGAGCAAGGTTGCGGACCTCCTCGATGTAGACATAGACGCTTCGCTTCTGTTCATGCGTGCGAACATCTTTCTCTCGGATGGCAGCCCTCTGTATTATGTCAAAGCCTATTATGTCGGAGAGAAGTATGTATTCACTGTGACGCTGAGCCGTTGAACTGTTCATGAAGTTGGACTGATCAAGCGGGGCTTCCCGCTTTTTTTCTACGCCTTTCTGTTTTTGAAAGTACGATTAAGCGCTCACAGTTCAAACTCTTCGTGGTATAATCAATGAAGAAAGGAGTGTTTGCCCTGAAGACAATACTCTCAGTCGACAACCTTCAGAAAAGCTACAAGGACGTCAAGGCCCTCAAAGGCCTCTCCTTCGACGTCCAGGAGAAAGAAGTCTTCTGTCTGCTCGGGCCCAACGGGGCCGGCAAGACGACCACCATCAACATCCTCGCGGGGATTCTCGGTGCCGATTCCGGCAAGATGGCGTACCGCGGCAAGCCGCTTGGCAAAAACCTTCAACACTTCAAGCGGAATCTCGGGGTCGTGCCTCAGGAGCTCGCGATCTACGAAGAGATCACCGCCTATGAGAATGTGCGGTTCTTCGGCTCGCTGTATGGAATCAAGGGGGAACCGTTGAAACAACGCATCCGGACCGCTCTTTCGCGTGTGGGGCTGCTCGAGGTCCAGCATCGTAAGCCGAGAACCTTCTCCGGCGGGATGAAGCGCCGGCTGAACATCGCCTGCGGCGTGGTGCACGAGCCGGAACTGATCATCTTTGATGAGCCGACTGTCGGCATCGACCCGCAATCACGCAAGTACATCCTCGATTACATCAAGAGCCTGAAGGACGACGGTATCACCGTCGTCTATACCTCGCACTACATGGAGGAGGTCGAGGAGATCGCGACACGGATTGTCATCGTCGACCATGGCCGGCTTATTGCGGAAGGAACGAAAGAAAGCCTGCAGGCGACCATCGGCGACACCGACCGCTACACGGTCGAGACCGAAGACGGCGCGAAGCTTAATGAAGACCGCTTCCTCGCCCTCGATGGGGTCACCCGGGTCGAGGATGGTGAAGCGGGCCTTGGCTTTCTCGTCGAGCGCGACAAGGACGTCCTCCCCGACCTCGTCGAGGAGCTGAGCCGCCAGCACGTGCGCATCCGGAGCCTCGAGAAGGAGCGAGCGAATCTCGAACGGGTGTTTCTGCACCTGACGGGCCATTCGCTCCGGGGGTGAGCGCGTGCTGCCGATTATTCGAAGGGATCTGCTCAATCTACTCATCAACCCCGCTCTCCTGCTGTATAATACCTTGTTTCCGTTTCTGCTCATTGTCGTCCTCGGCGCCATCAACCGCGACCTCTACGACAGCGAGGTAATCACGGCGCACGATTATTACACGGTCGCCATCCTCGTCTTCATGGCCCTCAACATCTCCATCATCGCCACGAACAGCTTCATGGAACGCTCCGTGAAACGACCGAACCTGCGCATCGGCTACGCGCCCGTTGCGGAATGGAAGCTCTATGTCTCGAAGGTGCTGGCGACCTTTCTTTTCTGTATGGGCTCGATCCTGCTGGTGAGCGCCGTGGTCGCAAGGATCTACGGGGTCGGCTTCGGCGGTGCCTATTTCGCCTTTCTCGCCTTGCTCGCGGCGCTGGCGATGCTCGCCTCGACCATCGGGGTGGCGTTTTGCTGTCTGCTCAGGGATGAAGAGAGCGCCAACAAGATCCTCGCGCTGGTAAATCTCTTCCTCGCTCTGCTCGGCGGCGTGTTCTTCCATCCGCGCACCATCGGCGAGACGTTCGCCGCCGCCTCGGCTTTCAGCCCGGTGCGTTGGGTGATGCAGGCCTCGATGCGGGCCATCCACGATAATGACTACGCGATGGTGCTGCCCGCCGTGGTGATCATGCTGGCCCTCGGCGGGGTGTTCCTCCTGATCTGCCGGCGGACGTTCAGGCTGGAGGACTATCTATGATTGCTTATCTAAGGGGCTTTTTTGCACGTATTCTCGCCAAACCGTATTATCTCGCGCTCTCGGTCGGCCTGACAGCCTTTTTCATCTTCGTCGCCCTGCTGGTCTCGGCGACCGCGGAGCCGACGCTCAGGGTCGCCTATCTGGCGGATGGAGACTTCCCGGTCGAGGTTGACGCCATCGAGGCCGTCTCGCTCGATGCGGAGCCGAGAAGAAGCGAGCTGGTCCTCGGCGACTATGACGTGGTGGTCGAGGAGGTTGACGGAAGGTATGAAGCGGAAAGCTTGAAGAATGTCGAATACGAAGCCTTCGTGCTCGCCGCGCTCGCCGGGGAGGACGTGGAAGGGTATTTCGCGGACGAGACGCCGAGGGCCGTGCGCATCATGGGCTTCGCGGTCGTCGTGTTGCTGCTGCAGGCGTTCTTCTACATCGATCTGTTCATCGAGGACAAGAAGAACGGGGCGCTCGCGCGAGTCATGTCTTCTCCGAGAGGGCTGGGGAGCTATCTGGTGGCGCTGACGCTCTATGCCTTCTTCATCGTTTTTGGTGTGGCGATGGTTGTGCTCGCCATCTTCCGGTGGGGCTTCAATCAGGATGTGGGGATGCCCATTCCTTACTACGCCATTCCGTTCGCCCTGACGACGCTGCTGGGCATTGCTTTTTCCCTGTTCAGCTGCGCCCTCATCGAAGTCCGGGACAACGCCGCGGCCTTGTTCGCTGCCGTGGTGCTGTTCACCTCCATCCTATCGGGAAGTTTCGGCGCGCTGAATGTCGGCGGTTTTCTGCAGCGCGTGATGGATGCGCTGCCTCAGCGGCACGTGATGGAATTGAGCGACGCGCTTGCGGGCGATGCTTTGCCGGTTGGACACGCAGCCGCCGTCTTGGCGCCCATTGTTTTGTTTTTCGCCCTTGCCGGCTGGCTCATCCGTGCGAAGCTGCGGGCGGGACGCTACTGAGGGGATGTTCAAGCACCGTCCGGATTACAGACCCGAACCATCTGACTTTTGGGAGGTCACGAACATGCAAGCAATCAAGAAAGCCACGCTGAAACACCTGTTCGTCTTCGCATCCCTGATTGTGGGTATGCTTGTGATTGTCTTCGTCATGGGGCAGTTCGTCAGTTTGCACGAGGATGCCTATGTGGATGGTCTGATGAGCATCGTCTATGTCTATGCCATCATTCTGGCGCTGCATATTGCATTCGGATTATTCCGTACTTTCACAGCCTCCAAAGAGCTGCGCATCGCGCAATGGCCCAAACGATTGATCGGCTGGTATCGAAGCGTCTCCCCGCTTGTATTGTTCGCCGTGATCTTCAGCTTCATCACCCTCGTCAACAGCCTGATGATGGTCACCGGCCTCGACACGCCGAAGACAGGGGTCTTCACTTATCAGCATCTGCTCATCCGCGCCTTGATTGTCACGCTCGTCGTCGCCCTCACCATGCATCGGCACCTGTTGGCGTGGTTTCGCGGTCTGAAGCGACTCACGGCACAGACTTAGGAAAACAGAAAAAAAGCCCGCTACGCACAATACGTCGCCTTCAGGCGTCTGCTAGGCGCGCGGCCCTTTGAGGCGACCTTCTCATGGTTCACGATTCTGACGTTGGCGCTGTGCGTCGGGGCGATTCTGCTGAATCCCTTTTACGGGGTTGCCGGCGGTTTCGGTCTCTATATGGCGCTGATCACGCTTTTTCTTGTACTGTTGGTTGCTACAACAACCTATGCGGTGTGGAGTAAACGTAGAAGTAGTTGATGCTACAAATGCAGATGTGAGAAGTCCCGAATCGTTGCATCCAGTGATTCCAGAAAAGTTCAATAATCATCCCTGATAGCCAAAAAAGGCCTGGCAGCGAGTGAATCTCGAAGCCAAGCCTTATTTAACCTTCCGTTGTCGCACATATCAAGCCATTTTAGTAATGTCAACAAAAACAATTCCGCTTAAGAGGTGGCGTTTTCGAGAATGTCCTCTTTCAGGCTTTCAAAGTCATCCTTGTTGATCAATCCTTCCTCCATAGCATTCTTGAGCTGCATGATTGCCTCGACAGATGAAATCCCCTTGAGGTTTAATTGCTCAAGACGTTCTTCCTTCATCCATTCATAATCCTCCTCGGATATCGTCGAGTCCTCTGTTAGACTATACCATTTCCTGAGATCCTTGATGCAGGCAGCGACGGAACGATGGACACCCTGTTCAGCAGAAGCTCGGCCCGGGACTTCATAGTATTCGGACATGATATGCTGGAACAAGTCGAACAAGATGATAAAAATCGTTATTAAACCCCAGACAATAACACTGGAAACACCTAAAATCAAGCCGACAGCGGGTTCGTAAGCACCATCAAGTTCATCGGAATAAGCATCGAATTGAATAATAATCGTTGAGAGTGCGAACAGGAATCCCAGACCGTAAAACATCTTACCCAGCAACTTTTGACGCGCCGAACCTAAAACAAAGAACAGGCTTCCCAAAAAGCCGAGAACAACAATCATCGTTACAGTATCGAAAGGTGTCGAAAAGAGTGACCAATCCTCACCAATCAGTCGGCTGCCGATAACCCCTTCGTCATCTACAGTGACAAAAGGAAGTATACCACCAAAAAGAAACAGCACCGGAGCCAACAACATAAGAAACGTCAATAAAGGAACAAAACGATTGCGAATAAATAAAACCCCTTCCATAATGTTTGATATAATTATGTTAACATAAGTTTAATAACAAGTTAATGGCTTACAAAAGGAATAAATTGCCACTAGTCTCAGGCAAGAACAAATTACAACGGAATTTGATAAGTACGTTCCCAGGTCCACGAAAATGCAAGACATAAGCATTGGCCTACAAAACAAAGGAGCCCGCGGGCTCCTTTGTCAATGTTTGTGGGAAAGGTCCGTATACAACGCGATCAACTGTTCGTAGGCGTCGTTCAGTTCACGCCTGCAACATGATGAGAGCAGCTTCATCGGAAACCGCTCGCGCTTCTCCAGTTCTTTTTCCATACGTTCAATTGTCTTCTTGAGGGACTGCCTGTCTTCATTGTCCAGCTTGTCGCCTTTTTCCTGGTGGAAGGTCTTGACTTCTTCAAGTGTCGTTCTATAGTGGTCTTCCTGCGGGTTGAGCAGCCACAGCAGGATGAAAATCAATACCAAGGCGACAATGATCAGTAACGCAATCCACATCAGAATCACCTCCGTTGTACTCTCATTATAACACGCCGTCTTTCCTCGACCCATCGCTGCGCTCAAACCTTGCGCATATCCGTTGACCCTGCTTCAAGCGCCCCGTATAATAAAAACAGAAGAATTTGGAAAAGATACAAATAAAGGAGGACCTCCCCATGGCTCAACCACTTAAGATCGGCATCATCCTCGGCAGCACAAGGGAAGGGCGTGTCTCGCCCCAGGTCGGACGCTGGGTCGAGAAACACGCGCAGAATCGTGACGCATCCTATGAGCTGATCGACATCCGCGATTACAACATCCCCCTGCTCGGCGAAGGCGGCGACACCTCCGGCATCGAACGCTGGAATCAGAAACTTGCTGAACTCGATGGTTTCATCTTCATTGTCAGTGAATACAACCATTCAATGAGCGCCGCCCTCAAGAACGCCATTGACCACGTCAAGGAAGCGTGGTGGCACAAAGCCGCCGGCATCGTCAGCTACGGCAGCGGTGGCGGGGTACGGGCCGCCGAGCATCTGCGTGGCGTCCTCGGCGAAGTGAACATCGCCGACGTCCGCGCGCATGTGCTGCTTTCCTTGTTCGACGATTTCGACAATGGCTCCGAGTTCAACCCCCGTCCGCCGCACGAAAAGAGCCTTCAAGGACTCTTCAAACAGGTCGAGGACTGGGCTGGAGCGCTAAGGCCGCTTCGCAGCTAGCGGACGGCCTTTTTCTCATGAGAAGGAACATCGCCTCAGAGCCCGCCAGTCTGGACGTCCAGCGTTTCGACCGAAAACAGCTCGCCGGCGACGACCCGGCCGGTCCGTTTCGAGAAAATGCCTTCTTCGAGGCTTGTGCGAAATTGTTCAACACCCCGATCGACATGCTCATCGAGGGTGCGCGTCAGCACATCCCATCGTTCACTCCTGACCTTGCGGATTTTCTGGTGGAGCAGCTGCTTGAGCCGTTACAGAAGCTTGCGGGAAAACTGCAAGAGGAGACCGGAGTCGTTCCCGATCTCGCCTTCTACATTGGACCGGGCGCACCGGATGGTCATGCTGTGCTGCTAAACGGGCGGCCGGTGGTCTTTTACGACCTGACCGCCGCCAAAGACCGAAAGGATCGTGTCGATTGGGAGTCGTACGCGACGCATGAGTATCTTCATGGCATCCACTACGCCTTGCGGCCGACATTCTACCCCGGTGATTACGCCGATCCCGAGGATGTCTTTTTCAAGCGCCTGGCGGCCGAAGGCGCGGTCACCCACCTCACGAAGGCGCTCACGGGTGCCACCCCCGCCGCAATCTATTGGTTCAATCTTCTGGATGAACGATTGACACTGCAATGGATCGAGACCGCACAACGCTTCCGGCGAAGCGCCGGGTTCAACTTGCAGAAGGCCATTCTTGAAGACAGAGTGGATGTGGCGCTACACACACGGCTTTTCTCAAGCGCCGCCTCGATGCATCTTCACGAAAGCCGCCTGGGGTATTACTATGGCGCACAGGTCGCACGCGAGCTGGACAAGGGTCGCGGGGCGGCCGCTTTGCTTCAGCTTCCTTATCGCGACTGGCGCCGTGCGATTCTGTCCTATTTCGACAGCTGATTGTTTATTCTGTAGATGCTAGGTACACTATAGATGAGATGTCGAGACCGGAACAAAAGACACCGGAAAGGATTTGCATGGCACCGGGACTTATTCTCCCCACCGATTTTCAGCTTTCCCGAGGAGGTGGATGCAGATGAGTCTTTCCGATCCTTATGTTGAAGCGGCGCTTAAACGCCGGGTGGGAAGGCTTGATCAGGAATGCGCCCGGGCGCTGGACGCGATTCATTTCCTCAGACGCCTCGCCTCGAAAGCAGGAGAACGCCTCTATCGTCAATCCCCCGCCTTTTACGAATGGGTGCGCCGAGCACGCGTCGAGGAAGCCTGCGTCATCCTCGCGAAAGTGTTCGAAAGGCGACTGCGTTCAAAAGATCTCCGCAACCTGCCTGAACTGCTTGAATTTCTCAAGCGCCACCAGCATGTGCTCGCTGAAGCCGGCGATATCCGTGATCTTCAGCTGGCCGGCGAACGCCTGGCGAGCCGGCACGCCCGGCTCATACACAAACTGATTCATATCCGCGATAAGGCCATCGTGCACCTGACCGCCTTCGAAGGCGACGTTTTCCCAGCGCTTGATACGCTTGAAACGCTCGCCCGCGAAACCGATGCCTTTCTCGGGCGGCTTCGAGCACAATATTCCATCCCCGCATCCGCTACGCCGGCCTCGACGAGTGATTTGTTTATCAAGCCATCCGGTCGCCTTGAATGAAACCAATACATATGATAAAGTGAAGATACCGTCCAATCTGGGCGGCTTCTTTACCGATAGGAGGATATGATGAAACCGCTCGACGTCATTGTATTTCTAATTCTGCTCATGGCGATGCTGTTTGCCGATGCCGTGGGATTCCCGCTCGGCGCCGGCCTGTTCGCCGGCTACGTGGCGCTTCGCATTGTCGTCCATAACGTGCTTAAAAAGCGGCGCGAAGCCGATTAGCAACCGCTGCACCCGTGCCCGTCAAACAGACGGGCTTTTTTATTACGCAAAATCCATAATACAGATTTTCTGTAATACAAATAAAAACGTTTTCCCTTGATGAAGTCTCGAAAAACATTTACACCGACAGCCAGGAAGGGTAGAATAATCATGGACATAATGGTAGGAGGGTGTTTATGAAAAAAGACGTGCTCGACATCACTGACCTCGACGAAACACGTCTCGTCGAACTGGACAACTACATCGACAAGATCACCGGCGACCCGGAAGAGGAGCTGATTCATGTGCTGCACTTCGCGCAGCAGCAGTTCGGCTACCTCCCGCACAACCTTCAGCGCTACGTCGCGAAGCGCCTCGATCTCCCCTCGGCGACGGTGAACGGCGTGGTCACGTTCTATTCGCTGTTCAGCGAAGAGCCGCGTGGCAAATACACCATCAGCGTCTGCATGGGGACGGCGTGTTTCGTCAAAGGCGCGGACAAGGTTCTCGAGCGTATCCTCGAGCTGACCGGCTCCGAGAAAGGCAAGATGAGCGAGGACGGCCTGTTCACCGTTGAGGACGTCCGTTGCATCGGCGCGTGCGGATTAGCGCCCGTGCTCACCATAAACGAGAAGGTCTACGGCAACGTCGGTGTCGAAGACGTCGACGACATCATCCGTCAGTACAAGCGGAGTGGTCGTCGTGAAGATTGACAGCCTTGAGAGCCTACGGCAGTGGAGGGAAAAGCTGCCGCCCGTCGAATCGAAGAAACTGACGCTTTACGCCTGCGCAGGCACGTCGTGCCTCTCGAGCGACAGCGATCTGCTCATCGAGCGCCTGCGTGAACGCATCAAGGCGGAACCCCTCGAGGCCGAGGTCGAACTCGTGCGCACGGGCTGTGTACGCTTCTGCGGACTCGGGCCGGTGCTGTTGCTTGAACCCGAGGGTGTCGCCTACGGCAAGGTGACCCTCAAGGACGTCGATGAGATCGTCGATGAACACCTCAAGCGCGGCAATATCGTCGAACGTCTCCTTTACGAGGACCCGGAGGCCGGGCTTGTCAAAAGCACGCAGGAGATGGGCTTCTACAAGAAGCAAAAGCGCATCGCCCTCAAGAACTGCGGCCGCATCGACCCCTGGCGCATCGAGCACTACATCAAACAGGACGGCTATGAAGCGCTCGGTATCGCGCTTAGTGAGATGACGTCGCAGGAAGTCGTCGAGATAATCAAGCAAAGCGGTCTGCGCGGTCGCGGAGGCGGCGGTTTCCCGACCGGCAGGAAATGGGAGTTCACCCTTCAGGAATCAAGCGATGAGAAATACATCATCTGCAATGCGGACGAAGGTGATCCCGGCGCCTTCATGGACCGCAGCATCATCGAGGGCGACCCCCACACCCTGATTGAGGCGATGGCCATCGGCGCCTACGCCACGGGCGCGAATCAGGGATACATCTACATCCGGGCCGAATACGCCACTTCAATCGAACCCTTGCGCGCCGCGCTGGATGACGCCCGTGAACATGGCTTTCTCGGTAAGGACCTCTTCGGCAGCGGCTTCGATTTCGACATCGAGATCAAGCTCGGTGCCGGGGCGTTCGTCTGCGGCGAAGAGACGGCCCTCATCCATTCCATGGAGGGGCAGCGCGGCGAACCCACCACCAAGCCCCCCTTCCCCAGTCAGCGCGGGTTCCGGGGCAAACCCTCGACGGTCAACAACGTCGAGACCTTCGCCAATATACCGCAGATTCTCCTCAACGGCCCCGAATGGTTCGCCTCCGTCGGCACTGAAGGTTCGAAGGGGACCAAGGTCTTCGCCCTCGCCGGCAACGTCAAGAACATCGGTCTCGTCGAGGTGCCTATGGGCATCACCTTCAATGAAATCGTCTATGAGATCGGCGGCGGGCCCTCCGGCAAGGAACCCGTCAAGGCCGTCCAGATCGGCGGTCCCTCCGGCGGTGTGATCACCAAGGAGCACTTCGACACGCCCATCGATTACGATTCGCTAGATGCGATCGGTGCGATGATGGGCTCCGGCGGGCTGATCGTGATGGATGAGACGAGCGATATGGTCGAGATCGCCAAATTCTATCTCGATTTCACCCAGGATGAATCCTGCGGAAAATGCACCCCTTGTCGGGTGGGCACGAAGCGTATGTACGAGATTCTCGATCGCCTTACCGAGATGGAAGGCGTCCCTGAAGATCTGCAGCGGCTGCGCATGCTGGGCGAGAACATCCAGCTTGCCTCGCTGTGCGGGCTCGGGCAGTCGGCCCCCAACCCCGTGCTCTCCACGCTCGATGCCTTCCCCGATGAATACATGGCTTATGCCTACCGTACGAAGCGGACCGCTTACGCCATCGATGCGGACCTCTGCATCGGCTGTACGAAATGCAAGCGGGTCTGCCCCGTCGATTGCATCGAAGGCGAGGTCCGCGAGACGCACATTATCGACGAAGCCGCCTGCACCGCCTGCGGCGCCTGCTATTCCGTCTGTCCCAAAGACGCCATCATCCGACCTTAGGAGGGCTTCCATGAAACTGATCGACAAGATGATCACCTGTAGTGTCAACGATATCGACGTCAACGTCGAGAAAGGCTCGACCATCCTCGAGGCCGCTCAGAAGGCCGGGGTGAATATTCCCACACTCTGTCATCTCAACCTGCATGAGCTGGACGCTGTCAACCAGTCGGCCAACTGTCGTGTCTGCGTCATCGAGGATGAAGGGAGCGGCCGGGTGCTTCCCGCCTGTTCGCAGGAGGTCAGCGAGGGCATGCGCATCCAGACCGACTCGCTGAAGGCCGTCATGGCCAGACGGACCAGCCTTGAGCTGCTGCTTTCCAACCACCCGCGCGACTGTCTGACCTGTGTGAAGAATCTCGACTGCGAGCTGCAGAATCTCTCCCACGAGATGAACATCAAGGAAATCCACTACCGCGGCGAGAAGATGAACCATCCCATCGATGAATCCTCGCAGGCCATCATCAAGGACCCCAACAAATGCATCATGTGCCGACGCTGCATCACGATGTGCAACGAGGTGCAGACCGTCGGCGTGCTCTCACCGCTCGAACGCGGTTTCGACGTGGTCGCCGGCACCGCCTTCCACCTGCCGCTCGATCAGACCAGCTGCACGTACTGCGGACAGTGCGTCAGCGTCTGTCCGACCGCCGCGCTCGCCGAAATCGACGCGACCTCGGCGGTCTGGAAGGCGCTCAACGACGAGCGCAAGCACACCATCGTGCAGGTCGCTCCGGCCGTGCGCGTCGCGCTGGGCGAGGAGTTCGGCTACGACCCCGGCGAAATCTCGACCGGAAAAGTCGTCAGCGCCCTCAAGCGTCTGGGCTTCGATACCGTCTTCGATACCAACTTCGGCGCGGACCTCACCATTGTCGAGGAGGCCAAGGAGCTTTCCGAGCGCATTGAATCCGGAGGAACTCTGCCCATGCTCACTTCGTGCTGCCCCGCCTGGGTGCAGTTCATCGAGCATCAGTTCCCCGAGCTGCTCGATGTGCCCTCTTCGTGCAAATCCCCGCAGTCGATGGTCGGCGCGATGGCCAAGAGTTATTACGCCGAACAGTCCGGCCTTTCCCCCGCCGACATTGAGATGGTCTCGATCATGCCCTGTGTGGCCAAGAAAAGCGAGGCCGCAAGAGAAGAACTCAGCGAAGAAGGATACGCCAATGTCGACCAGGTCCTCACCACCCGCGAGCTCGCCCGCATGATCAAGGAGGCGGCCATCGACTTCAGGTCGCTGCCCGATAAGCCCTTTGACCGGCTGCTCGGGGAATCGACCGGTGCGGCGGCCATCTTCGGCACGACCGGCGGCGTCATCGAGGCCACGACCCGCACCGCCTATGAGATGCTGACGGGAAAAGAGATCGGCGAAGTCAATTTCAAGGACCTTCGCGGCATCGAGGGTGTGCGCGAGGCGACGATCGACCTCGGCGAGCGGACCTTGCGGGTGGGCATCGCCCATGAGCTCGGCAATGCCCGCAGGCTGCTTGAAGACATCCGTGACGGCAAGAGCGATTTCGACGCGATCGAGATCATGGCCTGTCCCGGCGGCTGCATCGGCGGCGGCGGACAGCCCTACCACCATGGCGATGTCTCGACGCTCAGACGTCGGGCCGAAGCGCTCTATCGCATCGACAAAGACATGCCCATCAGGAAATCCCACGAGAATCCGCTTGTCAAGGAGGCTTACGAGGCCTATCTCGGAAAGCCCGGCAGCGAGCGGGCGCATCGGTTGCTGCATACGAGCTACAGTGCGAAAGAAAGAATCTGAATCATGGAAATGGGGCGCTGATGCGCCCCTTTCTCATGGTATAATAAGCTGGGAGGTGGCGTGGTGCAATTCGAGCTGACGTTGAGCTGGGAACAGATTCTTGTCCTCTTGCTGCTTTTTCTGATGGTCTGGCTGGTGCTCTCCTATCTTCGTCGACAGCGTTGAACCATGCCGATGAAGTGCATTACTTTATAAGGGGAGCCCGCGATGTTTCTTCGAGGAGAAAGGTAGCCATCCAAAAAGAAGCAAGGCGCGTCTCCTTTCGGCCGAGTGTTGTCCCGCGCAGCCCCGTGTGGTATAATGCGACGTGTCGGTTGAAAGGAATGCACCACGTATCGTGTTCCGGTAGCTCAGTTGGATAGAGTGGCAGCCTCCGAAGCTGCAGGTCGAGGGTTCGAGTCCCTCCCGGAACGCCATATTGTCCACACATGCGGTCGAGCTTGACGTCTCCCGCAATATTCGATACAATTTACTACACACTGAACCGTAACTTATGCTTCACCAAGCACCTAAAGATCTTAAGGAGGAGTTCAAGGTGAACGAACAAAACGGACAGCAACCGCAACAGCAGACACCACCGAGTTATCCGAGGGATACTCAGAACAAGGCATGGGGCGTACTTGGTTTCTGCATCCCGCTTGTCGGCCTCATTCTATTCCTTGTGTGGAACCAGGATCGTCCTTATGATGCGAAGTATGCTGGTATCGGCGCATTAATCGCTGTCATCGCGTACGTCGTTTTCTGGATTCTCTGGATCATCCTTTTCGTGCTCCTAGGCGTCGCCGGCGGAGCTGCGTAAAAAAGGTGCATCCCGGCAGAAGCGTGTTCCATGCCGGGTGTCGTCTGATTTGCTTGAAGCGGCCGCGCCGAAGCGCGGTCCTTTCTTTATCCATCCCAACCCCAGTGCGTGGGGATATTATATATTATTGGAGGTCATGCCATGACTCAACAACCCCAGCAGGCACCCGCAGCCAGCGAAGTCGAAGCGTCGAGGGATACCGGCAACGCCGGATATGCCATCATCGGTTTCTGCGTGCCGGTAGCCGGACTCGTGCTGTTTCTCGTCTGGCGACAGGAACGCCCGCAGGACGCGAAATACGCGGGTATCGGCGCGTTGATCAGCGTGGTGCTCCCCTTTGCGTTCGTCATCATCTACCTGTTGATTATCGCGATAATCTTCATGGTCGCCATGTTGTCTGAAGCCCTCGGACTCTATCTTCTGCTATGAAGGAACGCATCGAACGCTACCTGCCCATGGTGATGGGGTGTCATCAGCGTGCGGACCGTTCGTTTAGCTGCAAGGGGCGGCCGTTTGTTGTCTGCGCTCGTTGCACGGGGGAGATTGCGGGTTTTCTTAGTGGCTATTTCATACTGTTTTTTGTGCCTACCGCCTGGTGGATGGTTCCCGCGCTGCTTGCGCCGATGATCATCGATGCGCTCGTGCAGGCCTTCACACGATATGAAAGCCGGAACTGGCTGCGCTTTGCGACCGGTTTTCTCGGTGGATTGGGTGTGAACATGCTTCTTTTCCTCACGGCATTCTACATCGCCGAGCAGCTATTTTTGTAGATCGGTGCGCGGCACTGCCATCAGACGCTTCCCACGCCCCCGTAGCTCAGGGGATAGAGCACGGCACTCCTAATGCCGGGGCCGCAGGTTCGAATCCTGCCGGGGGCGCCATCAAATATCCTCTTGTAAAACACTAGCCCGGGGTCAGAAAACAGCCCGGGCTTTTTAGTTGAAGCGAGCAGGACAGCCGTATCAAAAAGCCCTCGATCTTGAGGGCTTTTGGTTCAGTCTGTCCTTCTCGCACGAGTGATGCCGATTTTTGCATCGCGGAAGAGCTTGACGAGCACGATGAGCACGATGAGGAACTCCAGGCGCCCGAAGAACATGCCGGCGATCATCGTCCACTGCGAGAGCAGCGGCATCTCCGGCGCGGTCACGCCGATGGTGAGCCCGACGGTGCCGATCGTCGAGGCGAACTCGAACAATCCATCTTTCAAAGCCGCCCCTTGTGTGGTGAGCACCAGAGTGCCGATGATGAGCGCCAGCATGTAGATGGAGACGAAATTGAAGATTTCGATGACATCCTGCTTGTGGATGAGTTTCTGCCCCGCCGGAGTCTGCACGACGTTCTCCGTGACTTGATGTTCGGGCTGGAAGATCCGGCGTACAGCGAAGGAGAGGTTCTTGCGGATCAGGTTGATGCGTGTCATCTTGAGCCCGCCGCTCGTCGAGCCCGACTGTCCGCCCAGAATCATCATGATCAGGATGAAGAACACGACGGCGCCGGGGAAGGCAGAATAATCGCTGATGGTATAGCCGGTGCCGGTGATCGCCGAAACGGTTTCAAAAGCTCCATGGCGGAGCGATTCGCCGACAAAGGCGAAGCCGAGGTTCCAAAGAATCAGCACGGCGATGATCGACATGCTGATGAGCATGAAGTAGAAGAAGCGGTTCTCGGTAATCCGGAAGAACGATTTGAAATCTCGTCGGAACAACAGGATGTGGGCGGCGAAATTGGTGCTGCCGAAAAGCATGAGGGCGAAAGTGACGCCTTCGATGGCGACGCTGTCGTAATGGCCGATGCTGGCCTCCTTGACGCTGAACCCTCCCGTCGAGATGCCGGAGAGGGAATGATTCAGCGCATCGAAAGCGGGCATGCCCGCGAGGATGTAAAGCAGAACCCCCAGCACCATCAGCCCGATGTAGATCTGAAACATGGACCGGGCGGTCTTCTTGATGTTGGGGAGCAGCCGGTCGTGCCCTTCACTGTCATAGAGCGCGTTCAGACTGCCCACGCCGATGATCGAGCTAGCGGCGAGGGCGACCAGGCCGAAACCGCCGAAGAACTGCAGCAGGCTGCGGAACAGCAGGATGCTGCCGGGTGCCGCTTCGACCGCGACGGTCGTCAGTCCCGAGGTTGTCCACCCGCTGACGCTCTCGAAGACGGCGCGTGTAAAGTCGTATCCGAGGATGGCCATGAACGGCCCGGCGCTGATGAGCATCGTGAGCAGCCACGCACCGACGATGCCAAGAGCGCCCTGCTGGAAGGTGAAGGACGTGCGGTCCTCGTCCGCTTTCAGTTTTTTCAAGAACAAAAGCGCTAGCAGTTCCGTGCCGATGAACGCCCCGATGAACGCCAGGGCGTGTGTCCACGCTTCATTGAAAAAGACCACCGCGAGCAGCGGGAAGAGATAACCGAAGCCGACGATGCGCAGAACGAAGCCGACGACGTGCAGTGTATCAGAATACTCGCTTTTTAGGCTTCGCATTGGGCTCGAGTATCGCTTTCACAGTTTTTTGACGTGCTTTTTTGAAGGTGGTGATAATGAGCCGGTCTTTGGCTTCAATCATCGTCTCCGAACGCGGAAGTATCGCTTTTTGATCCCGATAGATGGCGTTGATGACGGCTCCTTCCGGGACTTTGATGTCCGAGATCTTCTTGCTGAGCAATGGCGAGTCCTCCGGAACCTCGATGTCGACAAGCATCAGCTCCTCGTTTTCAAAGGGTGTGAAGCTCCGCAGCTTTTCGGTGAAGGCATGCTGTTCGATAATGCCGGCGATGACCTTCGCGGAGTTGATTGTCGAGTCGATGCCGGCTTCATCGAAGAATTCGACATTCTGCGGCTGGTTGACGAGGGCGACGGTCCGCTTGACGTCAAAGATATCCCGCATGAGCATCGAGATGACGAGGTTGTCTTCATCCCGGTTGCAAAGCGAGATGGCGAGGTCGAATCCGGCGATGCCCGCATCTTCCAGAATATCCGGTTCGGAGGCGTCCCCGTGAATGATGGTCGCTCCGTCGAATTCCCGCGAAAGCGCCTTGCAGAACTGCTTGTCCTTGTTGATGACAACAATGCGGTGTTTGCTGGGCGCGAGGGACTGCAACAGGTAATGCACCTTCTTATGCCCCCCGCTGATTACGATCTTACGAGTCTTGATGGCCATCCGGACTCACCTCCTCATCGATGAGATCCTTGAAGGCCCTGACGGACAGTTCGGGGGGACAGATGGTGTCGATGTCGCGGTCCTCCACAACTGTCTGCTTCGAGTTGTCATAGAGCCGGCAGACGACGTTTCCGGTTTGATAGAGCGTCTTTGCGAGAAAGCCGATGAAAAGGTTGACGTTGTCCGAATCGGTAGCGGCGACGATGGTGTCGGCCTGCTTTATACCGGCGCGCACCAGCACGTCACGGTCCATACCGTCGCCCAGGAGTGTGTTGCCGCCATAGGAGGCGGGAAGGCGTTTTAAAGAGTCCTCCTCGATGTCGACGACCGTTACGTCCTTGTTCTCTTCGCTTGCGAGCGAGGCGATTGACGCCCCCATGCGCCCGCATCCGATAACTAACACAGTTTTCACTTGTTTGGTCTTGGCCATCCGTGCACACTCCTTTCCACCGTGACCCGCTTCCTAACGTCGCGGGTAAACGATTCTTCTTTGCCGCAGCCGGGGGTGGATGCGACAAACACGCCGCACGGGTCCCTTGCTTGGAAACCCTCCGGCTCCCTCCGTCTTGGATCAATCATGGAGGAGCCCTGTGCGGCGTGCAATGACTTTAGGCTATGCATCTTCCACCTTCCTTTCCCCGCCCGAAGAAAGGGCGGACTGCGGCGGTATGCTTACTGCGGCGGTATGCTTCTACAAGTAAGTTGACAAGGTGATTATAGTACTCTTTAATTGGAAACGCAAGGGGGAAACCGACCCTTTCCGTCGATGGTTGTCCAAAGTCGAGCTTACCTGCATTATGCCATATTGCTCGGGATTTCACCACCCATGGACATTGGCGTTCTGTCGAGGCTTTCCCTGAGCTGTGATGCGTGGTACAATTTATGTGACAAGGCTGCGAGGTGGTCCGGATGGGCAAGGACATGGTGAAAAACGAGCTGAAACGCGTCATGCGCGGATACCGCTGTCCGGTCTGCTCGCTCATCGAGCGCCGCAGCAACCACCGGATCCGTCATGTGCTCGATGGCGTGGTGACCAACCCCGATTCGCGCGAGCGCTTCCTCGATTCCGAAGGATTCTGCCGGCACCACTCCGAACGCGTCCTTGAGACAGGACGCCCGCTCTCTCACGCGATCCTTTATTCCAACCTGCTCGAGGAAAAACGTAAGGCGTGGGAGAAGAAGCGCCGCGGTCGCAGACGTCCCTGCGAACTGTGTGAACTCGAGCTGAAGAACGAAACGACTTATCTCTACTGGTTCGCCAAAGGCCTGAAGGATCCGGCTTTCATCTCCGCCTACGACGCCGGGGGTGTGCTGTGCATGCATCACCTCGAGGGCGTCCGCGGCAAGCTCCGCCGGCGATCAACAGCCGATGAGCAGCTGATGCGCATCACCTCGCGCAAATACGACGAACTGCACGCGCAGCTTGAGGGCATCCGGAAAAAACACGACTACAAGCACGCCTCCGAAAGCTGGACCCCCGAAGAACGGCGGGCCTGGAAACGCATCGTGCGGCTGCTCGTCGATCAGGGCGATCATCGTCGCTAAAGGGAGGGCAAGCATGGAGACTGAACACACACTCTACACGGAAGGTTCGTCCTCGATGCGCAACCTCAGGGCCGGGTCCATCTCGCTCGTCGTCACCTCGCCGCCCTATCCCATGGTGCGCATGTGGGATGGCTTGTTCGCCGAGCGCGACTCCTATCTTGCATCCCTGCTCGCCGCCGGCGAGGGCGAAGCGGCGTTTGAACGCATGCACGCCCAGCTCGATCGGACGTGGGACGCTTTAGCCCGCGTGCTCCATGAGGGCGCCTTCGTCTGCATCAACATCGGCGATGCCACCCGCAGTCTACAAGGGGAGTTCAAGCTTTATCCCAACGCCGCCCGGATCGGCGAAGCGATGCGTCGGCGGGGCTTCTCGCCCCTGCCCTCGATCGTCTGGCGCAAAAGCACCAACGCACCGACGAAGTTCATGGGTTCGGGTGTCCTGCCCGCAGGGGCCTACGTCACGCTCGAGCATGAAAAGGTCCTGATTTTCCGCAAGGGCGGCAAACGCCGCTTCACGGAAGAAGAGAAGGAGCGCCGCCGAGAGAGCGCCTTCTTCTATGAAGAGCGCAACACCTGGTTTTCGGATGTATGGCGCCTTGGCGGTGAACGCCAGCGTGCCGATGCGGAGCTGAACCGCTCCCGCACGGCGGCGTTTCCGCTCGCGCTGCCCCAGCGACTCATCAACATGTACTCCATCAAGGGCGATACCGTGCTGGACCCTTTCGCAGGGACGGGCACGACGCTTGTGGCCGCGGGGATGCTTGCGCGGAATTCCATCGGCTATGAATATGACGAGAGTTTCCTTCCCACCTTCGAGCGGCGCATGCAGGAACTGCCGGTGGAGTCGATGCTGTATGTCAACGAGCGCCTCAACGCGCACAACCGCTTTGTCGAGTCTCTCGAGAAGCCCCCGAAGCACACCAACCCTGCGCTTCGCACCCGGGTCTTCACGAAACAGGAGACGCAGATGACGCTCGAGGTTGTCACCGACATCCGACATATCGGTGCAGGACGCTTCCGTCTGTACCATGGATAATCCGTTTTTCATTCCCCTATGCCTTGACTTTCATACGGGCGGTTGATATAATCTTTTGCGACGGTGAAGGAGACTTAGCTCAGCGGGAGAGCACTTGCTTGACGTGCAAGGGGTCGGCGGTTCGAGTCCGTCAGTCTCCACCATCGGCGAGCGTGGCGGAATTGGTAGACGCGCATGGTTGAGGGCCATGTGGCCACTTACGGCCATGGGGGTTCAAGTCCCCCCGCTCGCACCACACTGTCTCTTCAGCAGCTCTGCGGAGTTGCTTTTTTTACCCGCGCCGGGTAGCTAAAAGCGCCCCCTGCTCGCGGGAATGCGAAGCGGAAGGAGTGCCCGTCATGGGACGCATGACCAAGACTTTGACTATCCGCACCCGAGGAGCCTCGGACATGGTCGACATCACACGCGAGCTGCGTGAGGCTATCAAAGAAAGCGGTGTCCGTGAAGGCGAGGCCTTGCTTTTCGTTCCGCACACGACGGCCGCCGTGACCATCAACGAGAACGCCGATTCCGATGTGGAGCGGGATCTACTGCTGGGTCTGGATAAAAGCCTACCCGACCGCCCCGATTTCGCTCATGCCGAAGGAAACTCGCATGCGCACATCAAATCTTCCGTCGTCGGGGTCTCGGAGACCGTCTTTATCGACGGCGGCGCGCCGGTGCTCGGCACCTGGCAGGGTATTTATTTCTGCGAGTTCGACGGCCCGCGCCGACGCAAGTTGCACCTTCGCATCGTCGGCGAATAAGCCGGCGGTTTCCTGTCCCTGGCAGAATTGACATGTGGACGGCGGCGTTGAAAAATCCCCTCGGCACTTGAATACCGGTGGGGATGATGCTATCATGTTATCGGTAAAGCTAGACACGCGAGCGTGGCGGAATTGGTAGACGCGCATGGTTCAGGGTCATGTGGGTTCATCCCATGGGGGTTCAAGTCCCCCCGCTCGCACCATCATCGTTCTCGGAGTCCGTTCATCGACCGCACCTCGGTGTCTTCCCGCCGGCGGTGGGAGGATGGATGGACTTTTCTTTATCAAATGTACCGTTTTCATTCCCTTCGCGCCCGTGACGGGCCGTGTGGACTGTGTTATGCTATATAATGAAAGGGGTCACATCAATGAACAAACTACTTGCCATGCTTGCCATGCTGCTGGGATTGTCGCTGGGGGCCTGTGTTGGCGACGATTCGCTCGATATGCAGGACCGGCAGCGCATCAACACCGTCGACGATGCCCAGGTAACCATCGAAGAGGATGGAGAATATACGGACCCGGATGCGGTCGCTGCCTATTTGAACCAGTACAACCGCCTTCCCGATAACTACATCACCAAGGCGGAAGCGGAATCCAGGGGCTGGGTTCCCGAGGCCGGCAACCTCTGGGCGGTCGCCGAAGGCAAAAGCATCGGCGGAGAACCCTTCAACAACCAAGAGGACATCCTCCCCGATGCCTACGGACGCCGGTATTTCAGCGCCGATGTGAACTACGACGGCGGCTACCGGGGCGCGGAGCGGCTGGTCTATTCCAACGACGGGCTGATCTTCTACACCCCGGATCACTACGACACGTTCATCTTGCTGTATGGGGATGAGGACTATGAAACGCATTACGATTGACGGACGGCGGCTGACTTCCCGTAAAGAGACGCATGCGTATCTGCAGTCCCGGCTGGGACTGCGTGAATATTATGGACACAATCTCGATGCGCTCGAAGAGGCGCTTCGCTTTTCAAGTGAACCACTTCGGCTCGTGCTCACCCATGCAGAGGATGCCCGGGCGTCGCTTGGAGAATACGCGGATCGGCTTTTCAACCTGCTCGAGGAACTGCACCGCAAAGGCCATCTTGAGATCGAGTATCACTAGGAGGTTCTATGGAGGACACGCTGGATATTCGTCCCTACAGACGAGGGGACTTCAAACAGGTGGTCGACGTGCTGAGGGCCGTCTGGCCGATGGAGCAGTATACCGACAATCCTTCCGTCGTGCGCCGGATGATGCGTCAGGATGCGCACTTGTCGCTCGCCGAGGCGAACGACTGTCGCGTGGTCGCAGACAGCGGACGCGTCGTGGGGCTTTTGTTCGGTCGGTACGGTAGAAACAAAGCTTCGCTCGCATCCATCCCCCGGATCCTCGCGTTGAACGTCGAGACAATCCCGTTGCTTTTTATGCGGCAGGGAATCGGCGCGCTCAGGGCTGCATTGAAAGTCGAGCGTGAATTCAAGAAGCTCGAAAAGAAAGCTCCCCGGACCTACGACAGCGAAGTCGTGCTGTTCGCAGTCCACCCCGATTATCAAGGAAAGGGCATCGGCCGTGCGCTGATGGATGCCTTCCTCACCCGCGTGCGCAGCCGAGGCGGGAAGAATGTCCATCTGTTCTCGGACACGGACAGCACGTATGTGTTCTATGAACGTTACGGATTCGAACGGATCGGCGAGCGCAGAACCACGATCAAGAGTCCGATCGGTTCCTTCGCTTATCAGTCCATGCATTTCGCCATGAACTTAGCAGAAGATACGTAAACGTTTACCTCCATACATCGCGCCATTCGCCTTGACAAGCCCCGACCCCCGTGCTACGATGGCCTCACGAACTTTATGGAAGAGGCTGCGTGCGCCAAGAGTACCTCACGGGAAAGGGGCGCACGCCGAAGCGCATGCTGGTCCTTCGTCGAAAAGACGCTGGACTGTTCCCCTCCCTTGCCCGAGGGAAGGGGAATGTGCTTCCGTGAAGTGGGGCATATGGCGAGTTTGACGTATGCATCCACGAGCCTTGGAAGGTTCGTGGATTTTCTTTTATAACAGGTGATCGACATGCAGATAACTCCGCGCAACGAACCAATCAGCCGCACCATTGAAGACCCGCTGCTCTCATGGATGCAGCGTTACCGCCGGAACTTGCACCGCATCCCCGAGCTCGGTTTCGACCTCCCCCGCACGCACGCCTATGTGCGGAGCACGCTCGAGTCGCTGGGCTACACAGTGGAGGTCGTGGCCCGAAGTGGCATCGTGGCCGTACGGCAAGGCATTCAAGCCGGAGCCGTCGCCTTCCGTGCGGATATGGACGCACTCAGCATCCAGGAATCCGCCCGCGTCGGCATGTCAAGGCATAACGGCGCGATGCACGCCTGTGGGCACGATGGCCACATGGCGGCCTTGCTGGGGCTGGCCCGTGTCATGGCTTCCCGTGAACGCCCGCAGAAAAGTGTCGTCTTCATCTTCCAGCCGGCGGAGGAGACCGCCGGCGGCGCAGAGGCGATCATCCACGCCGGGGTGCTCAAACGCTACCACATCGAGGCCATCTACGGGATGCATCTCTACCCCGGCCTCGCCGAAGAGACCATCGGTGTCCGCGAAGGCATCCTCATGGGACAGGACGGCGAGTTCGACGTCCAGCTCACGGGGAGAAGCAGCCACGGCGCCCAGCCGCATCTCGGCGTGGACGCATTGGCTGCGGGCGCCGAACTGCTGACCCGTTATCGGACGCTTCCCGAAACAATCCTCCCCCATGCCCGCGAGGGCGTGCTCAACGTCGGTACCATCCACGGCGGAGAGGCCCGCAACGTCGTGGGCGGCTCCGCACGGTTGTCGGGAATGCTCAGAAGCTTCGATGAGGAAAACTTCGACGCGCTCGTCGAGGGCATGCACGCCATCGACCGCGACGTGGAGGCACGCCATGGCGTGCACATCGACAGCACCATCCGCCGGCTCTTCCCGCCCGTCGTCAATGACAGCGAGCTGTACCGGACCCTGATCGACACTGTGGATATGTCCGCTATCGTCCATCCCGAACCGCTCCTCCTTGCGGAGGATTTCGCCTATTATCAGCAGCGTATTCCGGGACTGTTCTTTCTTTTAGGTACGAAAAACGACGAGGAGGGGCTGCATGCCCCGCTTCACAGTCCCGCCTTCGACTTCAACGAACGGGTGCTTCTCCGCGCCGTCGAGGTTTTTCTCCGCTTAGCTAGGGCCCACGGTGTTTAAGATTACGGGAATAAATCACGCAACGCGATAACTTATGAAAAACACCTCGAAAGAGGTGTTTTGTTTACGGACTGAAGCAACCTATTAGTAGCTACATAGCCTCTAAAGATCGACAGCGGTTGCCGGACTCATGTTTCGCCGTTTTCGAGCACGGATTGGATGCCTTCGGCGATCAGCGCCCCGATATAGCGGCTCAGTCTCTCAAGCGGCATGTTCCTCCCCGAACGGTACCACTCCTGATAGCAGTCCAGCGCCCCGCTGATAATGAACGAAAGAGCGTAGGAGAAAGCGGCTTCGTCTCCGCTGTAGCGTGCGCGGTAGACTTCGGTCAGCTCCTCTTTGAGCGTGCGCTTGAGCTTTTGAATCAATCTTGAAGAGGTGTCCTGTTCGAAAAGCAGACGGCGGAAGAGAAGGCTTTCGTCGAATTCCCGGCTCAGCGTCTTGATAAGAGGCTGGGGGTTCGTAGAGAGCGAGTGGTAGTCAAAGCGCCGCATGACTGTGAGCGTCCGTTCGGTCAGATCATCTTCGAGCGTCGAGAGCACATCCTGCGGACTGAAGAAGTGATTGTAGAACGTCTTGCGGTTGACGTCCGCCTCTTTGGCGATGCGGGTGACCGACAACTGCTCGATGGTGTTGTCGTCGAGCAAATCGACGACAGCCTGCTTGATGGCCTCGCGGCTTTTTCGGATGCGTCTGTCCATCGTTTGCACTCCTTCGCTACACAATTTGGAACATTGTGGGGAATATCGGACACCGGTTCAAGCATTGGTGTTGATTGTAATCAACATATGTATTATATTACACATATGTAGAATTATCAAATGAAAGGGGGGATCGCAATGCTCGAACGCATCGCATCCTTCATCGTCGACAAACGTCTCTACATCCTGATCGCGATGGGTGTCCTGGCAGTCATCAGCGCATTGCTGATTCCCCGTGTGGAGATCAACTACGACATGGCGGACTACCTGCCCGATGATTCGGAGACGACCATCGGGCTTGAGCGCATGGAGGATGAGTTCGGCCGCACCGGCACCGCGCAGGTGATGCTGCTTGGCGTGGACGCTTCGACGGCGTCGGAAGTGGCGTCGGATATCGACGATTTCGCAGATGTGCAGTTCGTGACCTTCGATGAACATTCTGAAGAGCATTATCTGCCCGACGAACAGGATGGCGCCGCGTTGCTGCAAGTGACAATCGACGGGGACGATTTCTCCCAGGTCGCCGAGGAAGTCGTCGTCGACATCGACGAATACCTCGATTTCCATGGGCATGACTACCATCTCGGCGGCCCGGCGGTTTCGAACTATGAACTGCAGGAGGCCGTGCTTTCAGAGCTTCCGCTCATCATGATCATGGCCATTACCATCGTGCTGGCCATCCTCTGGCTGAACGCCCGTTCCTGGTTAGAGCCGGTCGCCTTTATTGTGGTTGTCATCATCGCCATCCTGATCAACATGGGGACCAACTTCCTCTACGGCGAGATTTCCTATATCACGCAGTCCGTCGCCGCCGTGCTGCAGCTCGGGTTGTCGATGAACTATTCGATCATGCTGCTGAACCGGTTCCATCAGGAACGCGAGGAAATGTCCGATGAAAAACCGGCGATGCAGCGGGCCCTCGCCCGTTCAATCGCCCCCATCTCCTCGAGTTCGCTGACCACCGTCGCAGGGATGGTCGCGTTGACGTTCATGACCTTCGAGATCGGCATGGATCTGGGCCTTGTGCTCGCAAAAGGCATCCTCAGCTCACTGATCACGGTGTTCCTCGTGCTCCCGGGGCTGCTGGTCATTTTCGCCAAATGGTTCGAGAGGACCCGCAAGAAACCGATCAACTTAAAAGGAGAACCCTTCGCGAAACTCTCCATCCAGGGCAGTCGTGTACTCCCCGCCCTGACGCTCGTCCTGTTCTTTCTTGCCTTTGCCGTTCAGAGCACCAATGACTACTTCTTCGCGGACGACCCCGACCTTGAAGGGGCGGAACGCATCGAGGAAGTCTTCGGCAAGAGCGTACCGCTCACGGCGATCACCGAGGCCACCGACGACGTCTTCGATGAACAGGAAGCGCTGCTGGATTCCCTGGAAGACTATGAAATAGACGGGGAACCGGTGCTGCTCAGCGATACCGGCTACGTCTCGACCGCGCTGGCGCCGCTTGACCCCGAGGATGTGGCCCTGTTGACCGCGCTTGATGAAGAATCGGCGGGCGTGCTGTTTAGTCTGTATCATCTGGAAAATTCGAACATGGATTCGGACACCATTGTGGGCGAGGACTTACTTTCGGCGCTTTACGAGGCGACGGATGAGGATCAGATCGCAGAGGTTCTTGGTGAAGAAGTCATTGAAGAGATTGAAGTATACCACGAATTCATGGAGAGCCTCGATGAAGAGATGACCTTCGACGAAGCGGCAGCGGCCATGGACAGCAGTGAATTCGAGATGCTGTTCATCTACTTTGCCTATCATTCGGAAGATTATGACCCCGAGGAGCCGTTGCTCCAGCAGGCGCTCGCTCTTGCCACCGCGATTATCACCGGCGAGTTCGACGGCTCGGAGACCATTCCGCTCGGAGAGCTGATTCTGTTTATTGACGAGCTCGAACGCGAAGGAGCCATCACCTTGTCGGAGGAAGAACGCGAGGAGCTCGATGAACAAGTCGCGTTCGTTGAAAACATTGAAGAGGAAATGTCATATGAGGACCTCGCCGAACGGTTCGACGTCCTGCCCGCCGATGCAACCCGTCTCATCTACGCTTTCTATTTTCAATATACGGACGAAACGCCTGACCTGCCGATTCGCGCGAGAGACTTGATTGAGTTCATCGAAATCGAAATTGAAGAGAACGAGCTGCTAGCGGAAGAGATCGGTGAGGAAGAACAGGAAATGATCGACTACGCCATCGGCGAACTCGAATTCGCCGATGAGATGTTTAACGGCGAGGAATACTCGCGTATGATTCTCACGCTCGATATCCCCAAGGAAGGAAGCGATACCTTCGACTTCGTGGACTTCCTCCGGGACGAGGCGGATGAGACGTTCACTGGGGAAGCCTTCTTCGCCGGCGAGATCATCTCGAACTACGACATGGCGGATGCGTTTGATGAGGATCTGCTGCGCATCAGCTTGATTACCGTCGGTGCCATCATCTTGCTGGTTACGCTTGCTTTCCGGGCTTATCTGCTGCCGTTTGTGCTTGTCATGGTCATTCAAGGGGCGATCTGGATGTCGATGAGCGTCTCGGCAGTGCTTGACCAGCCGATCTTCTTCATGACCTACATTGTCGTCACGGCGATCCAGATGGGGGCGACGGTCGACTACGGCATCCTGATTTCCTCGAACTACCTCGAACAGCGTCATTATCACTCCAAACGCGAAGCTTTGAGAAAAGCCGTGAACAACTCCCTGCCCACGGTGTTCACTTCCGGATTGATTCTCATTACGGCAGGCCTCGCCGTGGGCATCGTCTCCAGTCAGATGGCCATCTATTCTGTGGGCTATTTGCTCGCCCGCGGTGCGAGCGTCTCGGTGCTGTTTGTGTTGCTGTTGCTGCCGTCTATCCTCTATACACTTGACCGCCTGCTGGAGAAAACCACGATTGGAGCTTCCTTCAAGGATTAACCCAGCAGCTCAAAACCGAACAAAAAGCCAAGGTGGGAGACCTTGGCTTTTTGCAGGGGAGAGGTGCCAGTTCGGGCTAGGGGACGGTATGGAGACTCAATTCTCCATAGTGAAGAATTGAGGGCCCGACAGTTTCAATGACATTTTTGGGGTTTTGTGATATGCTTATCAGTGAAAATGGTTTCCACCGTTTTCATTGAATCGCCTGGCGGTACTGCTTGAGAATGATGAACGCTTTTTCGTGCATGTGCTTGTTAAAGACAAACTCATCATTCTTGATGTTGTTTAGTTCTTCGCTGTACCAATCAATGACTTTATCGAGCACTAGGCGCATGGTTTGATAGTCGTCCGTTTCGACCGCCTGCTTGAGCTCTTTGGTGTACCCCATCATGAATGGATTCCGCGTATAGGTGCGAATCGTTCCGATGACACCTTCGAGTTCGACTTTAAATTCCTGTTTGTCCATAAATACTCAGTCCTTTATCGATGGGTATCTTTGGTTGAAATGGGATCTAAGATCGTTACAGTAAAGAGTGTTGTGTCCCTTTAGACGGTGACGTACTCGGGGAAATGATCGTCGTCGAAGCCGTCCGGGGTGATGCCGACGGTGACGTACTCGGGGAAGTGGTCGTCGTCGAAGCCGTCCGGGGTGATGCCGACGGTGACGTACTCGGGGAAATGATCGTCGTCGAAGCCGTCCGGGGTGATGCCGACGGTGACGTACTCGGGGAAGTGGTCGTCGTCGAAGCCGTCCGGGGTGATGCCGTCATTCATTCCGATGGTTCCTAAAGCGAGCATGAAAATAGCAATGATGAATAGTTTTTTCATAAAATCTCCTCCTTGGTTGATTCTACCTAAAGGGTAACGCCGCCATCCTATATTGAACAGCGCGGATATGTCGTAGTTTTAGGGGTGACGCACATGAATTCCATGGAACTCAGCAACTATCTGGAGAAAGTCCGCCTCGGGCGAAAGGTCACGCAGGAAGAGTTTGTATTCGGAATCGTCTCGCTACGGCAGTATCAGCGCTATCGCAGTGGTGAAAGCGAGATTCCCTATGAAAAACTCGAGAAATTCGCTGAAAAACTCGGTATTCCGAGCAGAAAATTATTGAACGAATTCGAAAAAGAGAAGAATGAACAAGCATCCAGGCTGAATCGTTTCTATAGTGCGGTCGTGACCCGTGATCGACCAACCGTTGAACGGATGATAAAAGAATTCCGTCATGATTTCATTATCGACGAAGAGAAGAAGGTCTTCTATAAACACTCCATCATACTTAACAACTTTTTTGAAGGTCGGCTGTCGCGTGAATCGACTGCAAGGCAGACCGCTGATTTAATCAACTATCCAGCCATCCTCAAGCAACAATACTTTACGGATGTCGAGGTCCTGGTCATGAGCTCGCTGCTCGAATTCGAGCAGACACCGAAAAGGCAGACCCTCCTCAACCGCCTCTCCGATTTGTTCGAGGCCGGGGAAGGGATCATGAGCGGGGGTACGGATCTGATCTATTACCTGATTCTCATGCGGCTGAGCAAAAGCCACGGCAAACAGCGTAACTACGACAAGGTCATCTCGTTTTGCGACATGGGGATCAACCGCGGGATGAAGACGAAAAACTATTATCTCTGGGATTATTTTTTCTATTATAAGGCGCTTGCCTATCATGCCCTCGAGGACTATGAGCAATTCGAGCACAACCTGTTCCGATGCTTTAGCGTCCTGCGCATGGAGGCGAATCAGCATAAGCTCGACATGTTCACGGCATGGATTGAGAAAGATTTCGGCGTCAGCCTCAGCAATTTCGCGATTCAGTATCTAAAAAAAGAAATCAGCTGAGGAAATCCTGAAAAACAGCTAAAATAAGACAAAAACAAGGTGCCCACCGCGCCTTGTTTTTTTAATCTTTATCCCTTGGATCCGCCCGGATCGCTAAAACTACGACATATCCGCGCTGTTTACAGGATGTTGTGCATCCTATAATTAAAATGTCACAACAGAATGTATCTGGAGAAGTGTTTCAACCCTCCGGCGAGAATGATGAGGTGTCCGGTACATTCGCACTTTCCGACTAAAGCAGGTGATGCACATGACCTTCCTCAATGAACCGCTACGCTACGTGCTTCTTGCCACACCGGTGACGCTGCTGGTGGTGGCGGTCGTCCATGGTGGGAATCTTCTTGATCCGATAATCTTTCTTTCGGCAATCATCCTGGCGATAGCAGGCGGATTAGCCGCCGTTGGCTTTTTTATGATTGCCAGAAGGAAAGGAAAGTTCTTCGCCGCCATTACATCGGGTTTCGTGGCTGCAGGAGTGCTCTCGATACTAGTGAAAGAAAATGCGGTCGACGGACTTCCTCTGTATGCTGGTTTCTTCGCCGGTGATATTTTTAGAAGAACGGCGACGTTGCTGAGTGTCGCGTTCTTTGCAGGAGGCGCTTATTATGAGGCGACCCGGCCGCCGGAAAAGCAGCTGCGTTCGCAAAGCGCCCAGGGAGAGCCCCTGTCCATGCAGGTTCTTTATCTATGGGACAGCGACCAGGTTCTCATCCGCTTCAGCAAACCACTCATCGAGCGCTATCAGCTGGATATGCAATCCACGATGCTCCACTATGACGACCTCGAGACGCTTTTCCACCCCGACGATCTTGCCTACATCGCTCCCCAAGAAGAAGAGGCCCACGGGAGACGGAAAATACTTGAGTTCCGCGTGCGCTTTCCCGGACAGACTCATTACACGAACATGTTCCGTCATTCGATTTTTGATGTGCCGCAGGGGAAAGGCTTCATCGCTTACGATGCTTCAGAAGTCGAGCGCATCGACCGCCAGCTATCCGACAACGAGAACGTCCTAGCAACTGTCGAGAAAGAGAACGGGCGTGTGGTCTCCGATTCCCACAGCATCATCCTCAAGCTGGATTCGGAGGGTCGTCTTCTCTACGCTTCGCGTGCGGCGATCCGGTTTTATGACATGACCCCGAAGGATGTCCTCGGCGAACCCATTACGACGATCAACGAATCGGTCGGGCAGCACAATCACGATTGGTTCTATGAAGCGCTTGAAGGCAATCAGGGAACGGAAATCTTCGACATCACGAACACCGAGGGCCGCCGCTGGATCCGTTGGTGTTATGAAGGGGTGAAGGCCAACGGACGCTTAAGCCACATCTATATCAGCGGCGATGACGTCACCCCGCTTGTCGAGGCGAATCTCCGGATTGAATTCGACAAATACCATGACGAGCTTACCGGTCTGCTCAATCAACGAGGGCTCTATCGTGAAATCTCCGCTCTCACAGATGTGGACAGAGGGGCCGCGTTCTTCATCGACATTGACAATTTCTCGCAGATTAACGACTACTATGGGCATGAGACCGGCAATCGGATCTTGATCTCCATCGCCGATTTCCTCAGAGGATTTGAAAGCAAACAATGCTTCGCCTCACGCTATTCCGGCGATCAGTTCGTGCTTTACTGCCATGGCGAGATGGCTAGCGAGGAGAATATTCAAAACACGCTCAAGCGCCTGTCGCGCTCGCTATCGAGTACGCACCGCACCGAGGACATCACCGTCGAGATCAAGAAGAACATCGGCTATGCGACCTACCCGGAGCATACCCACGATCTGGCAAAACTTGTCTCCAACGCCAGCCTTGCAATGAAACAAGCCCGCCATGAAAAAATCTATCACATCGTGCGCTATGAGCCGCACATGACCCAGAAGCTCCAACAGAACATCCATGTCGCCAACAAGCTCCGTCAAGCAATCAACAGCGAAACGATCGACATCCATTTCCAGGAAGTGAAGGACACCGAGACCAACCGCACGGTTTATGTCGAGCAGCTTGCCCGCTGGACCGATGAGACCATCGGTGCGATTCCGCCCGAGGATTTCATCAGCATCGCCATCGACTCGAACCTCATCCTGACGCTCGAACGCTATCTCGTCGACCGGTCGCTCGAATTATTCAGTCGACACTACCTTTCCCAGGACCAGCCCCGCCCGCGCCTCGCAATCAATTTAGCCCCGCAGTCGATTATGAACACGGATTTTCTGGATTATCTTCTCAAGCAGCTCGACCATTATGGCATGACCGCGAATGACGTGGTCGTGGAAATCTCGGAAAAAACATTCGTGCATCACATGGAGCACTACATCAGACGGATCGACGCCTTCAAAGAGCACAGTTTCACCATCGCCCTTGACGATTTCGGCAAGGAATCCTCTTCCCTCGGCATCCTCGATGCGGTGCCCTTCGACATCATCAAGATCGATTCCCTCTTCACCCAGCATCTCGACAAGCAGAAGAATCGGGAGATTGTCCGCATGATCCGGCGCATCAGCGAACTGAGTGGAAAACAGATCGTCGCGGAAGGGGTTGAAGAGCCAACACAGCGTGATCGATTGATGGAGCTGGGTTGCACCATCCAGCAGGGCTATCTCTTTGATTGGCCCGACCATCCGGATGACGAGTGATGATCCGAAGCCTCCTATAGTAAACGCACCGCCTGCTGGCGGTGCGTTTTTCATGTGCTCGGCGTCGCCTTAACTTTTTCGCCACCGGAACGAGGAGACCATGAGTATGCTTAACAAGATCATGAGGGCATACAGAATCCATGAAGCCGCGATTCCTTTAAAAGAGCTCAACGCGAAGCCGACGACTACCATCGTCAGCACCACGCCGCTCACCGTCGTGGGCAGGCCCTGCATCACCTGCGAGTCCGACTGCAGATGATAGCGCCTGAGCCGGAAAAGCGCGGACAGCAGAAAAAGGGCGACAACAACCGGGAAGGCGGGTTGACCGGTAAGGCTACAGGTATGGGCGAAGACGACCGGGGCGATCGCGAACGACAGCAGGTCGTTGGTTAGATCGAGCCACGCGCCCACGGTTGAGACGAGGTTGTGGCGTCTTGCCAGCCTGCCGTCATAAAGGGCGATGAGCGCGCTGGTTAGAATCAGCGCCGCGGGCAGAAGCAGCCAGCCGGCTAGCAGGTTCATGGCGATGGCGAGCATGCCGAGGACGATGCCGAGAACGGTCAGAACATTGATCACGTTAGCCTTCAGGTTCATGTGAAGACCTCGCGTTGGAGATGCCTTAGACCCAGGTACAAGGCGCTCACACCCAGCATGGCCCAGAACGTCATCAGTCTGAGAACAAACGCGATGGAGAGCGCGAGCGCATATTCCAAACCAAATAGGACGAAAAGCGCCGCCATGGCCCCTTCAAATGTCCCGATGCCGCCCGGGGAAAGCGGCAGCATGTTCACTGCATAAGCCAGAAACGTGACGGTTCCGGCGACGGCGAATGATAGGCCGGCGCCGAGGACGTCGCTGACATAGAAGGTCTTGAAGGCATAGAGACTCCAGATCATAAAGCCGAGCACAATGTAAGCAGCAATTCGCCGCTTGCGTCTTGCAAGCTTTGAAAGAACGGCGAGAAATTCTTCAAGCAGCGCGCGGACCTTTCCACCCCGTGTCTGTGTGCGATAGAAATAGATGCCCGCGGCGAGCGTTGCGACCAATGCCCCGCCGATCAGCGCCAAACCACCCCATACGCCGCTTTGCAGCGGACCGCCCAGCCAGGGCGCCGCCCAGGCGGCGCTGAAAAGGGCGAACACGACAAAGGTGGATGCACTGAACCATTTCTGAGCGGTGAGCAACGCGGCGCCCTCTGGTAGGGCCTGGCCCTGACTTTTCAGATAGGCGACTTTCGAGACTTCTCCTCCGGCCTTCACCACCGGTGTGACACTTTCGAAAAAGGTGCCGAGGAAATTCATCTCGAGCAGACGGGTGAAGGGAATCGTCTGGCCGAGGTGCTGAGCGATGGCTTTCCATTGTATGTTGATCAGAAGCACCGTGATCACCTGCAGAGTGAAAAGCCCCAGTAGAGCGCTCGGCGTCAGTCCGCCAAGCGCCTTGGAGAGTTCACTGAAGTCGCTGCGCAAGAGCAGCAGTACGAGCAGCGCAACACCCAGAACCAGGAGATACCGGTTGCGGTTGGTTTTTAAATGTCGGAGCATGAAAGCAGCCTCCTGATACCGTTTGTCTGTTTCAAAATTAACGTAACATCCGCCCGCATCGCTTGCAACAATATCTATAAATATTCTAAACAGACTTATAAAGACGAGAAGCCCCGAAAGGTCAGATTGTATGACTGTTTATAACACTTACAGATAGTGTTGACACGATTTTATGGGCGCGTTATACTGACAATGAACCTGTAATACTAATTATATTTTTTACAAAGAAAGGGGACCGTTATGGAGCCGCGCAAGACAAGAACGGTCATAGATGGAACAATCTTCAAAACCGGAAGCATCGACTCCCTTGTACGTGGCGAGGTCGCATTTATCCATGACGTTCCCTCGCTAAGCCTGCTTGCTTCGCTCGGCATCCGCTTGGGCAAGCGAGTGAGGCTGATTTCTAAAAGTGTCGCGAACGGACCGTTGATTTTAAGCATCGACAACCGTTCCGTCGCTTTGGACCGGGAGCTGGCTTCACAAATCACAATCAGAAAGCAGCGATAGCATGAGTGAATCCTGTCACCGACACCCACGGCGTCGTCGACGACGCCAAGACCGCGGCCTCGGGAGAGGCCGTTTGCGTAGTGTGCTCATGATGGGGCTTCCGAACGTGGGGAAAAGTGCAGTCTTCAACCGTTTCACCGGTCTGGACGCGATGGTCTCGAACTATTCGGGCACGACGGTGTCCTATGCCGAGGGAACGTTCGACATCGAGGGGGAGACCGTCCTACTTCGGGACGCCCCCGGCATCTATAACATCAAGCATCCCAATGATGAAGCGGAGCGTGTCGCCGCAAAGATGCTTGACGACCGGCCGGATGCCGTGCTTTTTGTGTTGGATGCGTTGAATCTTGAAAGCAGCCTGAATCTGCTGCTGCAGGTGATGGAGGCCGGTATTCCCACCGTTGTCGCCTTGAACCGGACCGACTTGATGCGTTCACGCGGCATCAAGATCGACCATGTCCGTCTGCAACGTGCGCTCGGTGTGCCGGTCGTGCCCACTGTCGCGTTGAGCGGCGACAGCCTCGACCTGGTCCGTTACGCCCTCTCCCGTGAACTGGGCAAGACCATCGAGGCGGTCGATAAGAAGGATGATGCCGCCCGCTGGGAGCGAGTTGAATCCATCAAGCGCGCGACGCTCAAGGCGCTTCCCGAATCGAACGGTCGGATGGACTTCCTCATCCGGCCTTTTCCCGGCATCCCCATTGCCCTGGGCGTGCTGGTGCTGCTTTTCGCGTTCGTGATCGGCGTCGGGATGGGCTTGAGACAGTATCTGCTGTTGCCGCTTTTCGAGGGCGGCCAGTTGTTCGGCGGATTGATTCCCTTCACCATCCCCGGGCTGTTCCCTTTCATTGAACGGAGCGTGGAGGCGCTCACCGACCACGCCGGGCTGCAAGGTGTCCTCATCGGGGAATACGGATTCCTGATCAAAGGCATCGAATGGCCGTTCGCGCTCGTGCTTCCCTATGTAATCACCTTCTATACCGGCATCAGCATCCTTGAAGATGTCGGCTATCTGCCGAGGGTCGCCGTCCTGCTCGATGGCGTGCTCAAGAAGATCGGTCTCAACGGCTCGAGCATCATTCCAATGCTGCTCGGCTATGGCTGCGGCATCCCCGCGATCATGTCGACGAGGACCCTGCAAAGCCGCAAGCAGCGGATCATGGTCGCGACGATCGTCAGCCTGGCCATTCCTTGTGTCGCCCAGATGGGCGCTTTTATTTCCTTGCTTGCTGAACGCTCGCTCCTTGCCTTTATTGGCATTTTCCTGGTTTCCATCGTCGCCATCGTGCTTGCCGGCTTGGTCATGGACCGCTATCAGAAGCAGAAAACGCCCTTCACCCTGATGGAGATTCCGCCTTTGCTGGCGCCGAAACCCTCTATCCTTTCGAAGAAGGTTCTCTTCCGTATCAAGCATTTTGTCCGTGATGGCGCCATGCCGATGGTAATCGCCATCGCTGCGGCGGCACTGCTTTATGAGCTCGGCACCCTTGAAGCTGCGGGCAGGGCGCTATCGCCCGTCGTCACCGGCTGGCTGAACCTGCCCGAGGAAGCATCGACGCCCCTGCTCATGGGCATCGTCCGGCGGGAGCTCACGGTGCTGCCCTTCATCGACATGGCGGATATGCTCTCGACCGCACAGTTCTTTACAGCCGCACTGGTTGCGCTCTTCTATGTTCCTTGCATTGCGATGATCGCGACGCTTTCGAAGGAGTTCAGCATCCGCACGGCCGCCGGCATCCTGCTGCTGACGACGTTCACCGCCTTCCTCGTGGGTGGCTTGTTCGCTCAGCTGCACGCGTTGCTTAGTATGACGCTTTAGGAGGTCCACTCATGATCAAGCCCTTCATCCGCGGGTTTGAAAAGCTCGCCTCCCGTTCGCGGATTCTCAGCGGGATGTATATGCTGCCGTATCGGCGGCTCGTTCGCCGGGAGGGGATGCTCGCGCAGCTAACAAATGACGACACAGTGCTGGTTGTCGGCGGCGGTTCGATTCCTTTCACGCCGATCCTGCTCACGCGCTTCTTCGGCGTCGATGTCCACACCATCGACATCGATCCGCACGCGATCAAGCGGGCGCGCAGAATCCTCGACCGAATGGGGCTGGCTTCAAAGGTCAAGGTTTCCTTGCATGATGGTACGAAGCCTTTTGGTGAGCCTTACGATGTCGCGCTTCTCACCCTGCAGGCAGAACCGAAACCACAGATTTTAAAACAACTGCGATCCGATATGAAAAGAACGCGGATCCTCGCCAGAGTGGCGGACCCGCGCTACCAACGGTTCTATGAGGCCTTTCCCGATGACATAAAGGTGTCCCGTGAGGTTGAACACCGTTTTCTCGCCATCGGGAAGACCATCTACATGGAAACAGAATAGGGCTCGGCCCTATTTTTTTTGCTTGTCCTTGGGGAACCAGGGGAAGAACCGGCTGGTCGTCCGCTTGTAGTGTTCGTATTCCGCGTGGCCTTCATAACGGGCTTCAACGGGGCGGATACCGATTACAAAGACGATGAGATAGATAACCAGCAGCGGGCTGATAATCGCCAAAAGCGAGTAGGGGAAGGCGATGTTGGGAAAGGCCAGAAGAAAGATGCAGACCCACGCAAGGGTCTTCCCGAACAGATTCGGGAAGCGCGTGAACCGCCACAGACCGGTGCGCAGGACTTTTCCGTCGTTTTCGAGACGCCGCCGGAAATTGCGTAGCACCGCATCGCCGATGACCTCGAAGAGGAAACCCGCCAGCCAGAGGATGGCGCCGGCGATGATTCCAAGCTGCCCGAGCGTATCGACCGCACCGATGGTGTAGGCGTCCCGGGGGAAAGCGTTGATCAGCGGATAGGGGAGAAGAATCGCAAACAGTACAAGCGCCTGGCGCAGATAGATTTTTATGAAGACATTCAGGTGATACTTCTCCTTGATGTTTTCGAGAATATTCCGGTAGGGGCGTCTTTCCCGCCCCCGCTCAAGCAGGTCCAGGCGCCGTACGAACGTGAAACGTAGCAGCCTCACGCCCATGAAGATCGCAAACAGCGTCATGAAGATGCTCGCCCGATGAAGGTCCTCGCCGGCCTGAAGACGGATATAGTCGATGCCATAGGCGACGACAATCAAAGCCGGACCGGCGAAGATGTCAACGGAGGATTCTTCTCTCAAGGCGTTGGCCAGGCGGAACAACCGGGTTATCAGGAAGGCCAGTGTGTAATAGCTGATTAGAAAGATGAATGTATAAAGCAGCAATTCCGGCATGGTGTCAGCCTCCAAAATTCAGACAATATGTATCGGATAGCTTTATTGTATCACGGTCGCGCGTTGTCTGCGAAGGGAACGCCGGTTTCACCGCTTTTTCGCTTTCTCTGTTGTCCGGAAATGAACCTTTGCCAGGCGACGGAGGGCATCCTCGCCTTGTGTGCGGAGGATGTTTGCGGCGACGCGTTCGACCTCGCTTGAAGCGCCCTTGGGCAAGGGCGTGCCGGCTTGATTCGACAGTTCTTCGAGGTGATGCAGAAACGCATGCCGCGCGAGGATACTTGCCGCGGCGACCGAGGCGTAGGCGCTTTCGGCGCGGAAGCGGAAGCGGTCCGGGCGTACGGGGTTGGAGAGCTGCTTGAGATATGCATCGTAGCGGACTTCGTCGCAGAATTGATCGACGATGATCAAGGGCCGGCCCTCGACCTTCTGCAAAAGCGAGCGATGGGCTTTCTCATGGAGGAGCGCCTTGAGCTTGTTGGCGTTGCGGCCTTCCTCGATGTGGCGGTTGTAACGCTCGTTGTCGAGCGTGTAGACGACATTCGTGAACGCCTTGCGGATTTTCGGAGCCAGAGTCCGCACCGTCTCGTCGGTGAGAGCCTTCGAATCTTTGAGTCCTAGCTTGTCTATGTGTTTCATGTCGGCTTTACCGATGTGGACGGCACCGACGCAGAGCGGACCGAAATAATCCCCCGCTCCGCTTTCGTCACTGCCGATGGAGGGGGTGTCGAAGGCTTCAGCCTCGGTTTCCAGTTCAGGCAGGCCGAGAGCTTCGTGCCAGAAGAAGAACGCCTCTTCAGCACCCTCCCCTTGAAAGACGACCTTGTTCGAAGTATAGATGGAGATGGTGAGACCACTCTGCTTGATGAAGGCCTTCATATAGGGGTTGGGGACGTTCTTCCGGCTGTCGGCGTAGAAATCGAGAAGCGCCTCGAGCTGCGCATCATTCAGCTTCAGTACATGATTCATGCGTCTCACTTCCTTCGGCTGTATTTTAGCATGAAATCTGATAGAATGACAGAGACGGGAGCGTGATTGCATGTTCGACACCCAAACCCTCGAACTGAATAAAGTCAAGGAACAACTTTCGAGCCTAGCTTTTACCGAGCATGGCGCCGAGCGCGCCCTCAAGCTTGAACCCAGCGTACAGCGAGAGACAGTCGAAGAGCGGTTAAGGGAGACAGCGGAGGCGTATCGCTATATCCATCATGACGCCGTGCCTTCCTTCGATGGCGTGAAAGTCATCGACGATGCCCTGGAACGCGCACGCATCGAGGGCGTGCTCGATGTGCCGCAGTTCCTGCGTGTCCGTTCGCATATCGATGCCTCGATCCAGCTCAAGCGGGAGATGCATCGACTGCCCGAGGACCTCGGGGAGACCTTCGGCATTCTTGAGCACGCCGAGGCCATCGACCCTCCCGCGCATCTGAGGGAGTCGCTTGGGAAAGTTTTCAATGACCACGGGGATGTGCGCGATGAGGCCTCACCCGCCCTTCGTGACATCCGTCGCAGGCTGGCGGACCAGGAGCGTCGCATCAAGTCGACGCTGGATGCCTTTTTGAAAAAACACGGCGAGAAACTCAGCGAGCAGCTGGTGACCATCCGTCAGGACCGCTACGTGGTGCCGGTTCGTGCCTCGAACAAAAAAAGTTTGAAAGGCACGATTCTGGATTACTCGAGCAGTGGCGAAACGGTCTATATCGAGCCCGAGAACGTTCAAGGACTCGCCGCGGAAAAACGGCGCCTGGAAAAGCAGGAGGCGGAAGAACTCGAACGGCTGTTCCGCTGGTTGTCGGGACTGATCATGGAAACCGCCGATACCCTGCAGGCGAACGACGAGGCCATCGCGCATCTGGATTTTCTTTTCGCGAAAGCCCGCTACGGCCATGAAACCGAAGGGTCGATCCCCAGGCTTTCCGAACGCATCCATCTGATCCGGGCGCGACACCCCCTCCTGCCACCGGATGAAGTCGTAGCCAACACGTTCGCCTTCGACGATGAAACGACGATGATCATCACCGGTTCGAACACCGGCGGCAAGACGGTCGCCCTCAAGACCGTCGGATTGTTGCACCTCATGGCGCAAAGCGGATTGATGGTGCCGGCCGTCGAGGGCAGCACCATCCGGCTCTTCTCCGCCATCCGTGCGGACATCGGTGACGAGCAGAGCATCGAGCAGTCACTCTCGACATTCTCCTCCCATCTCTCCCGCATCGTCGACATCGTTGATCGTTACGACGATGACCAGCTCGTCCTGCTCGATGAGCTCGGCAGCGGTACCGACCCACGGGAAGGGTCTTCGCTGGCCATGAGCATTCTCAATTATCTCGGAAAGAAGAACAGCATCATCGTCGCCACGACCCACTATCCGGAGCTCAAGGCCTACGCCTATACCCGCAGCGATGTGATGAACGCCAGCGTCGAGTTCGACGAGACGACCCTTGAACCGACGTATCGGTTGTTGCTGCGGACCCCGGGAGAGAGCCACGCGTTCTTGATCAGCGAGCGCCTCGGCTTGAAGCGTGAGATTGTCGACGCCGCGAAAGAAGAAGTCCTGACGCAACGCAGCGAGGTCAGCGACCTGATCGACACGCTCAAACGGGAACATAAGAAGCTCGACAAGGAGCTCAGCGCTTACGAGGACGCACGCAAGGAAGTCGAACGCGAACAAAAGCGCCTGGCTGAAGAGCGCAAGCGACTGCAACAAGAACGGAACAACCTTGAAGAGAAGCTCAGAAAAGAACACGAGCAGCAGATGCGAGAGGCGAAACGCCGCGCGCAGCAGCTCATCAGCGAGCTTGAAGCGATGCGGGACCGTCCCTACAAGCCCCACGAGCTTGCGGACAAAAAACACGACGCGAAACATCTCATGGGCAGCGACACCACGCAGTCCGAAACGTCCGGAACGGATGATTCACAATTGCAAGCGGGCGATTCCGTCTATGTATTCCGGTTCAACCGCTACGGGAGACTCGAAAAGCAGCAGAAGGATGGTCGCTGGCAGGTCCGGATGGGGAATCTCACCTCCACGTTCAAACCGGAGGAACTCGAACGTTCCGCCGAACAAGACGCAGCGGAAGAACCCCAGACCGCCTACGTGAACAACCGTGTCGACAAGCAGGTCGACCCCAGTCTCGATTTACGTGGCAAACGCGTCGCGGAAGCTAGGGAACTGCTGGAGAAATATCTTGACGACTGTGCTCTCTCGCAGCAGCCCTACGCCACCATCATTCACGGTTTCGGCACGCTGGCCCTCAAGAAGATGGTCAGGGACGTCGTCGGCAAGCACCCCCATGTGAAGCGCCATCGGGATGGCGAAGGAAACGAAGGAGGCCAGGGCGTCACCATCGCCTACTTCGAATGAAACCTAACGCAAGCAAAATGGTTGTGCGACCCTGCCGTGGCTTGTATAATAAGGTTGAATCTGAAAAAAGGAGGATATAGACATGGCATTGGAATATGCAGACAACACAACCATCGATGAAAAAGTCAAGGATGGCGTCGTACTGCTCGATTTCTACGCAGACTGGTGCGGCCCCTGCAAAATGATCGGCCCTGTCCTCGAGCAGGTCGCCGAAGAGAACGATGATTTCAAGGTCGTCAAAGTCAACGTTGATGAGAACATCTCCCTTGCGCAACAATACGGCGTTCAAGGCATCCCTTCCCTTTTCGTCCTCAAGGATGGAGAGGTGCTTGACCAGAAAGCCGGTTTCATGCCGAAGGACGCAGTCGTCGACTGGGTCAGAGACACTGCTGGATAAGCAAAGAGGAAGCCCGCAACGGGCTTTTTCTTTTGACTGCATTTGTGTATAATGAAGCCGGTGATGATTATGGATGGCATCCTAGTGATCGACAAACCCGCCGGCATGAGCAGCCACGACGTCGTCGACGTCGCCCGTCGCACGTTCTCGACGCGACGTGTCGGCCATGCCGGTACGCTGGACATTCCGGCGACCGGTGTGCTTGTGCTTGGCATCAACCGGGGCACGAAACTGCTTTCGTACTTGAGCGGTGATGATAAGGGCTATGAATTCGATATTGTCTTCAACGTCGAGACCGATACGCTCGATGACGCTGGAACCATCACCCGCACGCGACGGTTCGAGGACTTCAAGGACCTTGACGAGGTCCTCAAGCGGTTCCACGGACAGCTTGAACAGATACCGCCCGCCTATTCAGCGGTGAAGGTTGGTGGCAAAAAGCTTTATGAGTACGCCCGGGCCGGTGAACCCATCCCCGAGGTCCCGCCGCGCCGCGTGCGCATCGAGAGGCTCATCCGGTTGAGCCGACTGACAGCCGAGTCCGACGCCTATCGGGCGCGTTTTCGTCTGGACTGCAGCAAAGGCGTCTTCGTCCGCCAGCTCGCGGCCGATGTCGCCGAAGCGCTGGGCACTGTGGCGCATGCCAGCAATATCCGCCGCATCCGCAGCGGCCGCTTCACCCTTGCGGAGGCCTGGCCCTTTGAAGCGTTGCGGGAGGGTCGCATTGCGCGTTTGATTCCGCTTGCAGAGGCGCTTCCCTATCCCGCCGTTAAGATACAGGATGCGAAAGCCATCAAGAGCGGCAAGCCCCTGACGCTTGATTGCGAGGCTGAACGCGTGCGCATCCTCGATGAGGATGGCGGGCTGCTCGCGATCTATCGCCGCACAGAAGGACGTTTCCGCCCGGAGAAGGTGCTGTGATGAACATGGATGTACGTACGCTCAAGCCAGGGATGGACCTCTCAAACACCGTCGCCGCGATCGGTTTCTTTGACGGTGTGCACCTCGGGCATGCGGCGCTGCTTCAAAAGACACGCGAGCTTGCCGCCTCAAAAGGGAGCACCTCGGCAGTCGTGACGTTCGATGAGCATCCCCGTCGGCTGTTCTCGAATGAAGACTTTCTTTATCTGACCCCGCTTGCGATGCGCCTTGAACACTTCGAAGCGGAAGGGTTCGATGTCGCCTACGTTCTTCCTTTCGACCGCAAGATGGCTTCGTTGTCGCCGGAGACGTTCATCGAGGACTACCTGGGCACCTTGCAGACTTTGGTGTGCGGATTCGATTTCACCTATGGTCGAGGCGGGCTCGGCGACGTCTACTCACTGAGAGAGACCGCCACTTTCGAGGTTGTCGTCCTTGATGAACGGACGGTCGCGGGTGACAAGATCGGCAGCACCCGCATCAGGCGTCTACTCCGTGAAGGGAAGGTCCGTGCGGCGGAAACCCTGCTCGGTAGACCTTACACCATCGAAGGGACGGTAGTCGCGGGAGACCGCCGCGGACGGACGATCGCCTACCCTACCGCGAATCTCGAGACCGGTGCGTTCTTCATCCCCGCCCGCGGAGTGTATGCGACAAGGACGAAAGTCCAAGGGCGGTGGCACCCCTCGATGAGCAGCATCGGCTACAATCCGACGTTGAACCGCTCAGGCACAATCCGGGTGGAGACCCATCTGCTTGATTATCAAGGGGATCTCTACGGAGAGACGCTTCGGCTGGCGTTCATCGAGCAGTTGCGCGAAGAGCGTCATTTCCCCACAACCGCCTCGCTTGTGGCGCAGATCAAGGAAGACGAGCAGCGGACACGGGACATTTTCAAATCCAGAGAACGTCTTCCTTGAATCCCCCTTGCAAAATCCCCAGTATGTGCTATAATGCTTTCTGCGCCCGTTACGTGGGGGTCCGTACTCCGCCGGTCCACTAGGTTCCGGGTAAGTCTATGAACAAGGAGGAACCGTATGTCTTTGACAAAGGACGAACGGCAACGCATTCTTGAGGAGTACCGGCGCAAGCCCGGGGATACCGGGTCGCCGGAAGTGCAGATCGCGCTGCTCACAGCCGAGATCAAACGGCTCAACGAGCATCTCCGCGAGCACAAGAACGATCACCATTCGCGCCGTGGCCTGCTTCAAAAAGTCGGTCGGCGTCGCAAGCTCCTCAAGTACCTTGCAGCTGAAGATGTCCCCCGTTACCGTGAACTCATCAAGAAGCTCGGCCTCCGTCGCTGAGCCCACGCCCGGCCATGCAGCCGGGCTTTTTCTTTCCGAGTGTCGGTCTTTGTCGTGAGCAGGACGATGATTTCTGGTATAATTGACTTGACAACCCTGAAGGAGGTGGCTCCATGGCGGGTGAACCTGAATTCAACAGGCGGAAACAGTGGTTGTACAACCTTGGCATCGTCGCCCTCGGACTGCTGGTTCTGACCTTGTTCCAGCAACTTTTCAGTACGTTCGTTGAACGGTTCTTCGATGCCTTCATCGCCATCTTGCTGCCGTTCTCGATCGCCTTGTTCATCAGTTATCTGCTGGCACCCATCTTTCGCTTCCTCGAGAAGCGGTTGAAACTCAACAACCGTTATCTCACCACAGTCATCGTCTTTGCCGGTGTCGGGTTTCTGCTGTTCTTGTTCGGTCGTTTCGCCGGTGCGTTGATAGTTGAACAGGCCGTCCATTTCATTGAAAACGACTGGCCGGCTGTTGTCGATGCGGTCGGCACGTTCATTGCCGAGCGTCCGTTCCTCGAAGGCATCACGGACCGGTTCTCGGAGTGGTTCACTTTCGAGCGGATCGGGGATCTGGACATCGATCTATTCGGTGTCTTCCAAAGCGTGACCAACGTGGTCATCACTATTGTGCTGGTGCCGGTCTTCCTGTTTTTCATCCTGAACGACCGCACGCGGATCTACGAAGCCATCGTCATCATCTTTCCCAAAAACTTTCGCAAGCACGTCATCGAACTCACCCGCCGGGCGAACCGTGTCATCGAGGAGTATTTCAACGGACGGTTTCTGACGATGCTGGTGATGGCCGTCGTCTTCACCGTCGTGCTCTTCATCCTCGGTTTTCGTGAACAGAGTCTGCTTTTCGGCTTCATGCTTGGATTCTTCGACATCGTCCCTTATGTCGGACCGTTCATCGCCATGGTCCTGCCGGTGCTTTATAGCTTGACCGACGAGACCTTGCGTTTCGGTGAGTTCGCTCCCCTGGCGATTCTGATCACGGTGGTCGTCGGGCAGCTCATACAGAACAACGTCGCGCAACCACTGATCATGGGGCGCGAGACCAAGCTGCACCCGCTGCTGGTGCTGAGCGCGTTCGTCTTTTTCGGGTATCTCTTCGGCGTGGTCGGCCTCATTCTCGCGATCCCCATCACCGGTATGGTCCGCACGAGTGTTTATTATCTGAAAGAACTGCACGCGGAACGCGTGCGGTTGAATGAAGAAGAAAGACAACGTCTACGCAGGGAGGAAGAGTAATGCAGATCATCAAGAACGCGACACTGCACACCATGGCCGGCATCGACGGTGAACAGGGCTACGTCGCCTTCGAAAACGGCAGGATTGTCGAGACCGGCCGCCGTTTCGACCCCGCACGTTTCCCCGGGGCCGACATTCACGACGCCCAGGGCCGCATTGTGACCCCGGGCCTCATCGACCCGCATTGCCACATCGGCGTGGTCGAGGAGGGCATCCAGTTCGAGGGCATGGATCATAACGAAATGACCAACCCCATCTTCCCCGAGCTACGGGGGATCGACAGCCTCTATCCGGGGGATTCCGCTTTCCAGTCCGCCTCGGCCGCCGGGGTGACCACGGTCGTGACCGGCCCGGGCAGCGCGAATGTCATCGGCGGCACCTTCACCGCCGTCAAGACTGTCGGCGAGACCGTCGAGGACATGGTGCTGCGCGAGGAGGTCGCGATGAAGATGGCGCTCGGGGAGAACCCGAAACGGGTCTACAGCGGACAGAAGAAGAGCCCGTCGACCCGGATGGCCTCCGCCGCCTTGATGCGGGAATGGCTCATACGTGCGCAGGAGTATCGGGATAAGCTGACTGCCTACGAAGAGGGTCAAGCCGAGGACAAGCCGGCTTTTGATATGAAACTGCACAGCCTGATGCGGGTCTTCGAGGGTATGAAGGTGAAAATCCACGCCCACCGCAGCGACGACATCACGACCGCGGTGCGGGTGGCCGGCGAATTCGGTCTGGATGCGTCCATCGACCACGGCACGGAGGCGCATCTGATTCCCAGCACGCTCAAGCAGAGCGGCCTTGCCGTCATCCTCGGTCCGACACTCGGCGCGGCGACGAAATACGAGACCGCCTCAAGGACGTTCAAAAGCGCCGGCATTCTTGATTCCTACCAAGTTCCCATCAGCATCATGACCGACCATCCCGTCGTACCGGCCGAGAATGCCCTGGTCCAGGTCGCGCTGTTTGTCAAGGCCGGCCTTCCAAGGGAGAAGGCGCTGCGTGCGGTGACTCTCGACGCCGCCCGCGTCAACGGGCTCGAGGATCGCGTCGGCAGTCTTGAACCCGGAAAGGACGCCGATCTGGTCATCTGGGAAGGCGACCCGCTCGATATCATGAGCGACCCCGCCCGTGTCTATATCGACGGCAATCCGCTCAGGATCTGATGCAGGGTCGAATTCTGATCTCGCACCTGTTCAGTGATCACAAGGATACAGAAGTTCAACCCGCGATGCACCTCCTTTGAAATGGCCAAAGGCTTTGGATATAATGACCCCATCCTATTTGCAGGAGGGGTTCCATGCGGTTGTCACTTGCCGTCTTCGCGGCGATTGTGCTGCTGGCTGGTATGAGCGCCTGTACGACGCCGGGGGCTCAAGCACTCACGGAGGCGCGTACGCCGTTCATCCTTGAACAGCTTGAAGAGGAAGTCGACAGCGGGATCGATGTGGACCGGATCAACTGGGTCGCGATCGATTATGAATACACCGGCGAGGATTACGGAACAAACGGCGCGGAACGTATCGCTTTGAAAATCGAATTCGTCGCTGACAATGAAGCCGCATCCTATGCGGTCGCCGATTATTACTTCCACTACAGCGACGATGATGATGGAGCCGTCGATTCCGACCCTGATGAGACGGACAAGCTTGAAGCTCTGGAATTGGCTGTCTACGAAGATGAGGAGACGGCCTCCGCCGAGTTCGATGCGCTCGAAGCGGATGTCGAATCGTACGGTGAACTCATCGAGGGTCTGGTCGATGAACTCCAGGATGATGAGGAGGACATCGAGCTTGACCTCGCGGATGGCGAGGGGACTTTCGAGGAGGATTCCTTGGAAGCGCTGCTCCCGTGAGTTGAATTTCCACCGGCGGGAGGTTGTCTTTCCGAAGTCGCCATGTGCGTGAAGCCAGCAAGGAGAAACAATCGCTACTAGTAGGCGCCGG
>PULR01000028.1 GCA_003551005.1 Mollicutes bacterium | reverse complement strand
TTACAATTTGCGCTTCTTTTGAAGCGCTGAGCAAGTATCTGAATAATTTTGTCACGTTATTTGCATAAATCCCACCGATTCACCACTGGATAATATGGTCAAAAATTTATTGTGAACATATTTTATGCAGACCTCTTGTTCTCTTGTCGGCGGGTCGCTAGTGTCGTGCTGAGATGGATTTTTCTTCAGTGTTCATGGTTTGTCACCTTTATGTTAGAAAAAAACACGAGAGCAAGAATTTCGGCTTTTCAGATAAAATCCAGTTTCTCTTTAGGAACAATTCCCCATTGATCGAGAATTCGGAGCGCTTTTTCCATCGACTCATCATACAAGTCCTCGGGTCGATGGGCGTCCGAACTGAGAACGATCTGAGCCCCTTTACGTCTGGCGATTTCAAAAAATTCTTGTCTCGGGTAGGGCGGCAGGCCGTTCGCGTCCGGGCGTTTGCGGAAACCATTAGCATTGAATTCGAGTGGCACCCGGTGCTGGATGGCTGCCTCGACGATCCGATGGGCGGCTTCTTGTGCGTAATCATCGAAACAGGGATAGTTGCCTAGGTAGATGTCCGGATGGGCGAGTAAATCAAAAAATCCGCTCGCTAATCCTTTTTCGATGAGTGCGGCGTATTTCATCACTGCCTCCCCTTCGGAAAGCGAGAGCGCGAAATTCTGGCCGTGTTTATCGGTGTCGCGCCGGATATAATGTTGGCCGAGCACGAGGTATTCGACTTTTTCTTTTAGGCTGCGCAGCCACTCGTGTCCTTCCGGGTCGTATTCCGCTTCCAGGCCGAGTTTGATCTCAAGGGTGCCTGAATAGGCTCGTCGAGTCTTGTTGACATCGGCAATGTAGGCTTCTAGGTCGGACTCGGCCATGCGGGCGTTGTTCTTGTAGACCGGGCTGGGTGCGTGGTCGGAGAAACCCAGCACAGTAAAGCCGTGGCGAACTGCTTCTTTGGCGTAGGCTTCGGCGTCACCCTTGGCGTGCCCGCAAAGATGATGATGCGTGTGGTAGTTGGTCCGGATGCGCATGATGCTCATTCCTTTTGGATTTCTACAGCAGGGCTGCAACTGAAATTATAACAGGTAAGTGAGGGTTTCGCTACGAAAACCGTCCGCAGAGAAGGGATGGAGTGTTATAATAGGTTTGGTGAAAGGAGGGCATGCCATGCAGCGCCCACTCGCTTACCGGATTCGACCGCAATCGTTCGACGACATCGTCGGGCAGGACCACCTAGTCGGTGAACAAGGCGTCCTCCGCAGGATGGTCGAGAACGGAAAATTCTTCAGCATCATCCTTTATGGAGAGGCCGGCATCGGCAAGACGACCATCGCCCAGGTGCTGGGTGCTCATTACGGGCCGAGCACGTTCACCTTCAACGCCAGCACCGACAACAAGGCGACCCTGCGGCAGATCGTCGAAGCCGGCAGGAATTATGGAGCCCTCGTGATCGTGGATGAAATCCATCGGATGAAAAAAGATATCCAGGATTATTTGTTGCCTCACGTCGAGAGCGGCGACATCATTCTGGTCGGTTTGACAACGAACAATCCCTACCACAGCGTGAACCCTGCCGTTCGTTCACGAACTAATATTTACCGGTTAAAAATGATTTCCAATCAGGAACTTAAGAAATTCTTAAAGGAAATAAAAAAACGTTTTAAAAATGATTTGACCTCGAACATTCAAGACGAGGTGTTCGATTATATTGTGCAATCCAGCAACCGGGAAATCCGGACAGCCATCAACATGCTAGAAATCATCGACACTACCCATCCCGGCGAGTCGGTGGATCTTGAAAAAGCGCAAAAAGTTGTTCAAAGCCCTTCATTAGGCCTCGACAAGGACGAGGACCACTACTACAGCCTGCTCTCGGCCCTTCAGAAATCCATCCGCGGCAGCGATGTGGATGCGTCGTTGCACTATCTCGCCCGCTTGATCAAGCTCGGCGATCTCGACAGCATCCTCCGCCGGCTGAGCGTCATCGCCTATGAGGATGTCGGACTGGCGAATCCGACGGTGTTCGCCAAGATGGACGCTGCAGCGAACGCCTGCGAGCGGCTTGGCTTTCCCGAAGCGCGAATCCCCCTCGCCGCGATCACGATCGACCTCGCGCTCTCGCCGAAGTCGAACAGCGCCTACCTCGCCGTGGATAAGGCGCTCGCCGAGCTGGATGCCGGCGGGGCGCGGAAAGTGCCGCCGCACATCATCAACATCGACACCTTCGAAGACTCAGAAGCCTACCAATACCCGCACGACTACGAACACCACATCGTCAAGCAGCGCTATCTTCCAAAGGGCGTGAAAGGCGGCTATTACCGTCCGGCGACGACCGGAAAATACGAACGTGCGCTCAAGGACCGCCTTGAAAAGATCCGGAACATCCTCGACGAGACGGACGATTAAGACTTTTCACAGCCTTTGCGCACCCCGACATTTTAAAAAAGAATGGAGAGACGATCATGAGACGTTTTCAACGGCATCCTCGAAAAACCGCACTCGCCCTTGTTCTCGCCTTTTCGGCCCTGTATGCACTCATCATCTGGAATCCCTTCTCGCTCGCCATCGAATGGCGTTTCTTCTACGAGTTCCTGTACTTCGGCGCCCTGTTCGCCGCCGTGGTCCTCTACTTCCGCTACGTGGCGCACAAAAAGCCGTTCCCTATCGGCCTTGTGCGCGTGCTGCTCGGGGCGGGCGCCCTGTGGCTGGCGGCGTTCTACGCTTTCTTCCTGCTTTTCAATGTGCTCGGCTTCACCTGGACGGTTGCGCTTTTCTTGAATCTCGTCTTCTGGACGCTGCTCATCGCGGCGGCGCTTTATCAAAACCGCCCGGGCGCGCTGAAATATGTTCCCGCTGTCGTCACCGCCCTGGCGCTGATTACGCTGACTGTGATCGGCGTGGTCAGCGGCTGGCACGGGCTTACGATGCTCCTCTACGGCGGGGTGCTGCTGTTTTGGGCCGGATTCTTCCTAGTCTGCTTTGCAGTGGCCTTTCTCATTAAAAGAATGGTGTGCGTGCCCCGGCGACGTTCCCGCGAATAAACAAGCAGACACCTGAAAAGGCGCCAGACGGCGCCTTTTTTCATGGATTCAGCGTGGACGGTAGACGGTGTATCCCGCGCGGGTGACGACTTCGATCCGTGGGTCGGCCGCGAGTTGCTGCAGGATGGGTCCTGCATCTTCGCAGCCGCGGCGTCTGAGGAATCCTTCAATCTCGAACGTGTGCAGCGGATGTCGCCGGATCAGGTTCTTGAGGGCGGTGAGGGCGTCCTGCTCGGGGTCGGCGTAGTCCGCATCGGAGAGGAAATCGAGAGGGATGCCGCCAAGGGCGGCTTGAATACGCTGCATATCTTTCCCGTCGACCGCCTCCGCGGTGGCGATGGGCGGGCGGACGACGGTGTTCAGATACAATCGGTCGTAGCGCAGTCCCTCAAGCAGTTTTTGAAATTTCTTCAGCGCCTGCGCATCGTCGTTGAGGCCTTTGACGAACATCATCTCCAGCCACAGCTGTCCCTCATAGGCATGGGTGAATGCTTGCAGCCCCTCATAGTAGGAAGCGAAGCTCAACCCGCCGTAGGGACGGTTGATGCGGGCGAAGGAGGCCTCGTCGTAGGCATCGAGCGAAGGTGAGACGATATCCGCTTGTGCGGCGGCCTCACGGACCGCCTGCGCTACAAATAGCGACCCGTTGGTCACCAGGGTGACAGGCCGCCGTGTGCGGCTTTTCAGCTTCCTTAGCAGCTCCCCGAGCCGGTTGTGCAGGAGCGGTTCGCCGTCGCCGACGACGCTCAGGGCGTCGAAATCCTCATCCGTGAGCCCCGAACGGTCGAACTCTTCGAGGATGGCGTCCACATCGGCATGTTCCGCCCGTTCATGCGGGGAATAGCGGATGCGGCCGAGCTGACAGTAGACACAGCCGAAATTGCAGGTGCTGTCCGTCACCGGGCTCACCCCGAGCGAACGCCCGAAGCGACGCGAAGCGATCGGACCATAAAGGAATTTTGCCATCAGACCACTCTCCTGCTTTTATTCTATCATTTCGCCTTGAGAGGCAAAAGAAAAACCGGCAGACGCCGGTTTGACGGTTCAAAGGGTGAAATCGCCAGCCGCAAGCAGCCCGCGACGCCGGAAGTACACATCGAGCAACAAGACCAGCGCGAAGGGGAACGCAAAGTGTAGCAGCCCGAGTGAAAGCAGCACGCCGGGGCCGTGGCCCATCGCATCGAAGACACCGAACTGGCCGACGAAGGCGCTCGTCCCCATGCCGCTGCCGATCGGTGTGCTCTCGATTGTGAACAGCAGCGTCGAAAGCGGGCCGAGAACCGCGGAGGCGAGGATGGGCGGCACCCAGATGAGGGGCTTTCGCAGGATGTTCTTGAACTGCAGCATCGACGTGCCGATCGCGATCGAGACCACGCCGCCGATGTTGTTGTCCTTGCGGCCCATGACGGCGAAGCCGATCATCTGCGCCGCGCCGCCGGCCACAGCGGCGCCGCCCGCGATGCCCGAGAGCCCGATGGAGATGGCGATCGCAGCGCTCGAGATGGGCGCAGTGAGCGCCATGCCCATCACAACGGCGATCACGACTCCCATCAGGAAGGGCTGCAGTTCGGTGGCGTATTCAATGAAACCACCCACTGCGGCCATCGCGCCGGCTACAGGCTCGCCGATCAAGCTGGCCGTCAAGAACGCCCCCCCCGCCGAAACCAGCGGAATGAGCAGAATATCGAAGGGCGTGCGTTTTTTGAGAATCAGACGAACGGCTTCGATGGCGGCTACCGAGGTGACGTAGGCGACGACGGGGTCGTGCATCACCTCCGAGGCGATGCCGCCGGCGGCGGCGCCGCCGATCAAGGGCAGCCGCACCAATCCGAGGCTCCAGGCGACGCCGGTGCCAATGCCGACGCCCATCAGCCCTTTGAGAATCTCGGCGAGCTCAAGCAGCGCCTCAATGCCGCTGAGCGTGCCGATCTGTTCGACGATGACCCCGACGATCAGCGTCGAAAAGAGGCCGAGCGCCATGCCGTTCAGGGTCTTGATCAAGTATTCGAGGATGCGTTTACCAACTGTCTGGGTCTCCATGCGTACACTCCTGTCGTCTAAGGATGACTGGTAGTCGCTGCCGGGCACGAAAAAGGAACCGTGCTAGCTCGCACCTTGCAAGGCGCAGCGGGGTTTCGTTGAAAACGAGGGCTGTACGGGGTTCGCTTACACCCGCTCAAGCAGTTCGTGGATGTCGTCGATGGTCTCATTGGCGGCGGCGAGTTCGCTTTGCGAGCCGAAACCGTACGCCGCACCGATGGTGTGAATGCCATGATGCCGACCGGCCTCGATGTCATGATGGCGGTCGCCGACGATGACCATCGGGGCGTCGAAATCCTGCATGACGCGTCCGAGGACGTCGTGCTTCTGTTCGATGTCCGTGTAGGTCTCCGAACAGACCATGCGGTCGAAGTACTCATCCAGCCCGAACAGCTCGGCATGGGCCTTCAGGTAATAGTTCTTGCAGTTGCTGATAAAGACGAGGGCATGTCCGCGCCGCTTCAGTTCGGCGAGGACATCCAGCGTGCCCGGGAAGAGCCTGGGCTCGCCCGAGCGGATGCGTCGCTCCATGTCTTCGCTGATGCGTCTGGAGGCATCCGCCTTTGCCTCATCACTCAGATCGCCGCCGAATTGGTCCCACATCTCGCTTGGAGTCTGGCCCAGGAACTGGGAGATCTCTTTGTCGCTCCACTCATGCTCGGGCGCGCCGTGTGTCTTTACAAGATAGGCGTAAGCCTTGCGAAAAGCGGGTGCGTAGATACGAAGCGTATCATGCAGCGTGCCGTCGTAGTCGAGAAAAATGGTTTCAAACCGGCGGGGATTCATGCAAGCTCCTTGAAGAGGTTCGCCATCTCGATCGCGCTCATCGCTGCGTCGTAGCCTTTGTTGCCGGCCTTGGTGCCGCTGCGCTCGATCGCCTGCTCGATGGTGTCGGTCGTCAGCACACCATAGACGATGGGCGTCTCGGTCTCGAGCGAGGCGTTCGCGATGCCCTTGGTGACCTCGGCGGCCACGTAGTCGAAATGCGGGGTGTCGCCGCGGATGACCGCGCCGAGCGTGATGACGGCGTCGTAGCTGCCGCTCTTGGCGGCTTTCTTGGCGACGAGGGGGATCTCGAAGGATCCGGGCACCCAGGTCACGCTCAGGTCCGCTTCGTCCATGCCGTGGCGCCTGAGGGCGTCCCGTGCGCCATCGAGCAGCTTGCTGCCGACGAATTCGTTGAAACGGCCGATGACGACATTCACTTTCAGTCCTTCTGCGCTTAGATTGCCTTCAAATGTTCTCATTTGTTCTCATCCTCCTTGAATTCGAGCATGTGCCCGAGCTTTTCTTTCTTGGTCTTCAGATAATGCTCGTTGCGTTCGTTGTGGTTCATCTGGATCGGCACGCGCTCGACGATTTTCAGCCCGTGTCCCCGCAATCCGTGAAGTTTCTGGGGGTTGTTGGTCATCAACCGGATGCGGCTGACGCCTAGATCGGCAAGAATCTGCGCGCCGATGCCGTAGTCTCTGAGGTCGGCGTCGAAGCCGAGAGCTTCGTTCGCCTCGACCGTATCAAGCCCCTGATCCTGCAGGCGGTAGGCGCGGATCTTGTTGATGAGGCCGATGCCTCTGCCTTCCTGACGCATGTAGAGAATCACGCCGCGACCGGCCTGCTGCACTTTCGCCATCGCCGCGTTCAGCTGTTCGCCGCAATCGCACCGCTGCGAGCTGAAGGCATCCCCCGTGAGGCACTCGGAATGCACACGAACCAGCACATCCTCATCCGAAGCGATGTCGCCTTTGACAAGCGCGACGTGGTGCTCGCCCGAGAGCGTGTTCTCATAACCGTACACCCGGAACTCGCCGTGCTCGGTCGGCAGCCTCGCCGAATCGGCGAGGCGGACATAGGTGTCCTGACGCCTACGATAGGAGATGAGATCCGCGATGGTCACGATCTTCAACCCGTGCTGTTTCGCATACTCGAGCAGATCCGGGACCCGGGCCATCGTGCCGTCATCCTTCAGAATCTCGCAGATGACGCCTGCGGGCTTAAGATTGGCGAGTCTCGCAAGATCCACGGCGGCTTCGGTATGACCGGCCCGCTTGAGGACGCCGCCTTCGCGAGCGATGAGCGGAAACACGTGTCCGGGTTTCTTGAAGTCGGTCGGGCCCGCCTCGTCGGCGATTGCCCGCTGGATGGTCTGCGCGCGCTCATAGGCGCTGATGCCGGTGCGTGTATCAATGGCGTCGATAGATTCCGTGAAAGCGGTATGCAGCTGGTCGGTGTTGTTCTCGACCATCTTGTCGAGCCCGAGCCGGTTGAGCTTCTCCTGTGTCATCGGCAGACAGATGAGGCCGCGGCCATAGGTGGCCATGAAATTGATCGCCTGCGGCGTCGCCTTTTCGGCGGCCATGACGAGATCGCCTTCATTCTCCCGGTCCTCATCATCCACGACGATGACCATCCTGCCTGCGGCGATATCTTGAATCGCCGCATCGATGGAATCGAATCCCATATCCTTTCCTCCGTTCATTTGTATCCGTGGCGTTTCAATTTCTCTTCAAGACCGCCATCACGGGTGTTCGTCAAGGTCTCGACATATTTGGCGACGAGGTCCGTCTCGATGTTGAGCGCATCCCCTGCGCGCTTATACTGCAACGTTGTTGTCTCGTAGGTGTGGGGAATGACGGAGACGGAGAAACCATCAGCTTTGCTTGTAGCGACTGTGAGCGAAATGCCGTCGACGGCGATCGAGCCCTTCTCCGCGACGTAGCGCATCCAGTCCCTATCCAGGCGGATATCGAACCACACCGCCTCGCCGTCCCGATGGACGCGGTCGAGGGTGCCTACGGCATCCACGTGTCCCGTGACGAGGTGACCGTCGAAACGACCATCCGCCGGCATCGAGCGCTCCAGATTGATCGCCCTTCCCGGGCGGATATCCTGAAACGTGCTGCGTCGCAGGGTCTCGTGCACGACATCGGCGGTGAACGTCTGCTCACCGAGGGCGGTCACCGTCAGGCAGATGCCGTCGCAGGCGACGGAATCGCCGACCGAGAGGCCCTCTGTCAACTCCTCAGCCGAGATGGTGAGCGTGACCGAGCGGTTCTTACGCTGCACGGAGCGGACACTGCCGATGGTTTCTATGATTCCGGTGAACATGCGACCACCTCTGCTTTCTCGACATCGTAGATGAGCAGGACGTCGTCTTCGAAGCGCTTGATTTCACGGAGCCTGAGCGGCCGGGCTTCATCGATCCGGGCGATGCCCCTACCGCCCACGGGAGTGGGCGCCGCCTCCCCGCCGACAATCTTGGGAGCGAGGTAGAGATGCACCGCATCGACAACGCCTTCGCGGAAGGCGCTGTCGTTGACGCAGCCGCCGCCTTCAATCAGGAGGCTGTTCACCTCCAACCCGGCAAGCTTTTCAACCAGCGCCGCAAGGGAGATTTCACCTTGGAACAGCGGGAGTCTCCAGACGTTGATGCCTTTCTCTTGAAAACGTTCAAGTTTCTTCTCCGGTGCGTTTTCTGTCGTCGCGAGCACGCTCTCAGCAAGATTGGAATCGTAGACGAGCGCGTCGGGGGCGGTATCGGCGAACGTGTCGAGGACAATGCGCAGCGGATTGCGTGTCGGTGTTCCTTCGAGTCTGGCGGTCAAGCGTGGGTTGTCCTGTTCGACCGTGCCCGCTCCGACGGCGATGGCCTGCACACGGTGGCGCAGACGATGCACATCGCGGCGGGAATGGGTGTTGGTGATCCACTGCGATTCCCTTGTGCGGGTCGCGATCTTGCCATCGGCGCTCATCGCCGCCTTCAAGATGACATACGGGCGGCCCTCGCGGTGCCGATGGAAGAAAAAGCGGTTCAGTCTTTCGTTCTTCTCAGCAAGGATTCCCGTAACGACCTCGACCCCCGCCGACCGGAGAATGTCGAGGCCTTTGCCACGCACAAGCGGGTTGGGGTCGATGGAGCCGATGACGACTTTGGCGATCCCCGCACGCACAATCGCCTCGGCGCAAGGAGGCGTCTTTCCGTGGTGGGCGCACGGTTCAAGGTTGACATACATCGTCGCACCTTCAAGCGGCTCTTCGGCGGCGTTGAGGGCGGCCTGTTCGGCGTGCTCGCTCCCATACGCGGCGTGATAGCCCTCGGCAAGAACGCGGTCGTCTTTCACGATGACGGCGCCCACCAGCGGGTTGGGGTCTGCAAAGCCCTCTCCGGCGGCCGCCAGTTCAAGTGCGCGTGACATATAGTGTCGGTGTCTTTCCTGCATGGCGAACCACCCCGTTCGAAATCAAAAAATGCCCTGACAACAATCAGGGCATACGGAGAGCGACACATGAAAAGTGTTCGGCATCTTCTCCCTTCCAGACTGTGACTGTCGGTATGGGAATCGCACCCATTCAGCTTGCGCTCGCGGACTGTACCGCCGGTCGGGAATTCCACCCTGCCCTGAAGATGTCTAACGTCATTATAGAGGAAGCACCCGGGAAAGTCAACGAAAAAGGCAACGGGCGGGGCTGTTCACGGCTTGAAGCGTTTGGTGGCTTCGACGGCGGCTCGCCAGCCTTTCAGATAGCGCTCGCGGTCCGCTTCGTCCATACGAGGCTTGAAGGAGCGGTTCTTCTTCCATATGTCCCGGATCGTCTCCAGGCTGTCCCAATACCCTGTCGCCAATCCGGCCAGAAAGGCCGCACCGAGCGCGGTCGTCTCCTGGACGGCCGAACGCTCGACTTCGAGACCGAGAATATCCGCCTGGAACTGCATGAGGAAATTGTTCACTGTCGCGCCACCATCGGTGCGGAACGACTGCAGCGAGAGTTTTGAATCCGCCTCCATCGCCCGCAGCACATCCAGCGACTGATAACAGATCGCTTCCAGCGTCGCCCGTGCGTAGTGTTCACGGCGCGAGCCGCGTGTGAGCCCGAAGAACGCACCGCGGGCCTCGCTGTCCCAGTGCGGGGTGCCGAGGCCGACGAAGGCGGGCACGAAATACACACCTTCGTTGCTCGGCAGGCTTTTGGCGAGCCGTTCGGTCTCGGCGGCCTCGTTGATGATGCCGAGTTCGTCCCGGAGCCATTGGACGGCCGAGCCGGTCATGAAGACACTGCCTTCGAGAGCGTAGGTGGTTTCCCCTTCGTAATCCCAGGCGATCGTCGTCAGCAGCCCGCTTTCAGATGTGACGGGTTCGCTTCCCGTGTTCATGAGCATGAAGTTGCCGGTGCCGTAGGTGTTCTTCACCATCCCTTTATCAAAACAGGCCTGTCCGAACAACGCCGCCTGCTGATCGCCCGCGATGCCGGCGATCGGCGTCTTCTGCCCGAAGAAATGATAAGGCACCGTGTGGGCGTAGATCTCTGAAGAGCTGCGGACCTCGGGAAGCATCGAGGCCGGCACGTCGAGAAGGTCGAGAAGCGTCTCGTCCCATTGTTCCTCGTGAATGTTGTAAAGCAGGGTCCGGGAGGCGTTGGTCTTGTCGGTCACGTGGGCGTCGCCGCCGGAAAGCTTGTAGACGAGCCAGGTGTCGATGGTGCCGAAGCGCAGACGACCTTCCTCCGCTTTTTCCCGGGCGCCGCGGACATTATCCAGTATCCATTGGATCTTGGTCCCCGAAAAATACGGATCGAGAACCAGACCGGTCTTCCGTTTGAACGTCGGTTCATGCCCCTCGTCCTTCAAGGCGTCGCAGATGGGCTGGCTCTGCCTGGACTGCCAGACAACGGCGTTGTGTATCGGACGGCCGGTCTTCTCATCCCATACGACGGTCGTCTCGCGCTGGTTGGTGATGCCGATGGCCGCGATCCGACTGGCGCGGATGTCGGCTTCAACCAGCGAGGTGGCGATGACCGAAAGCGTGGACAGCCAGATGTCGTTGGGGTCGTGTTCGACCCAGCCGGGACGAGGATAGATCTGCTTGATCTCCTTGCTGGCTGATGAGATGATGCGACCCTTCTCATCGAAGATGATGGCGCGCGTGCTTGTCGTTCCCTGATCGATGGCCATGATGTAGGTTTTCATGCGCTTGCTCCTTTCCAGCTTGCAGGGTTCACTCCCATTCTATCACAGCCGCCATATTCTTGAAGGGGCGGAATCGCATCGAATGACGTGTGATGCGTGCTGGCAAGCCCTGCCCGCGTCGCGTGCAGGGCGCGGTATCAAACGTCTTGACATGAAAGGCATTTTTTTGTATGCTTTTATTAGCAAAGGAAGTTTTCGAGTGCTAAAAACTGACAAATCTTTCACAAGGAGGTCGCATCAATGCTCAAACCACTGCACGACAACGTGGTCCTCGAGAAATCCGCTCCCGAAGAAAAAACGAAGAGCGGCATCATCCTCTCGAGCAAGGACCAGGAGACACCGAAAACAGCGAAAGTCATTGCCGTCGGTCCGGGTAAGGACGACGAACCCCTTTCCGTCAAGGTCGGAGACCAGGTCGTCTTCAAATCGTTCGCAACGACCGACATCGAGCTTGACGACAAGGAATACCTCATCATCAAGGAAGAAGATATCCTAGCCATCGTGGAGGGTGAATAACATGAGCAAGGAAATCATTTATTCAAAGGACGCACGCGAGAAACTGCTCAAAGGTGTCGACACGCTCGCCGACACCGTCAATATCACCATCGGCCCGAAGGGCCGCAACGTCATTCTTGAAAAGGAGTTCGGCTCCCCGCTGATCACCAACGACGGCGTCACCATCGCCAAGGAGATCACACTCCCGGATTCCTTTGAGAACATGGGCGCCAAGCTCGTCCAGGAAGTCGCTTCCAAAACCAACGACAACGCCGGCGACGGCACCACCACCGCGACACTGCTCGCGCAGTCGATGGTCCGCCAAGGCATCACGGCTGTCGAGAAGGGCTCCAACCCCGTCTTCCTGAGAGAAGGCATCGAGCGGGCCGCCAAAGCTGTCAGCGAGAAGATTCTGGAAAAATCCAGCTCGGTGGAGACCAACCAGGACGTCGCCAGCGTCGCGACCGTCTCCAGCGGCAGCGAGGAAGTCGGCGAAATCATCGCCAACGCGATGGACAAAGTCGGCAAGAGCGGCGTCATCCAGGTCGATGAATCCAAAGGCTTCGACACCGAGCTCGAAGTCGTTGAAGGCCTGCAGTACGACAAGGGCTACATCTCCCCCTACATGGTCAGCGACCGTGAAAAGATGGAAGTCGAGCTTGAAGACGCCCACGTGCTGATCACGGACCAGAAGATCTCGACCGTCAAGGACATTCTGCCGGTCCTCGAGCAGGTCGTCGACAACAACAAGCCGCTGTTCATCATCGCCGACGACATCGAGAACGAGGTCGTCAGCACGCTCGTCGTCAACAAGCTCCGCGGCACCTTCAACGTCGTCGCGACCAAGGCGCCCGGCTTCGGCGACAACCAAAAAGAGATCCTCACCGACATCGCCTACCTCACCGGCGCGACCTTCTACAGCAAGGACCTTGATATGGACCTCAAGGACGCCGCCATCGAGAACCTCGGCGTCGCCAAGAAGGTCATCGTCACCAAGGACACCACCACCATCCTCGAAGGCAGCGGCAACAAGGACATGCTCGCTGAACGCATCGAGGAGATCAAGAACCAGATTGAAAACACCGACAGCGAGCACGACAAGAAGCAGCTCCGCGAACGTCTCGGCAAGCTTACCGACGGCGTGGCCATCGTCAAGGTCGGCGCCACCACCGAGACCGAGCTCAAGGAGAAGAAACACCGCATCGAGGACGCCCTCAACGCCACCCAGGCAGCCGTCGAGGAGGGCATCGTCACCGGTGGCGGCTCCGTCCTCGTCAGCGCCTACAACGACCTGCGCAACAACCTCAAGGACGACGACACCGACCGCCAGAAAGGCATCAACATCGTCCTCAACAGCCTCCTGCGCCCGGTCTATCAGATCGCCGAGAACGCCGGCTACGACGGCGATGAAATCACCGAACGCCAGAAAAACGAATCCGGCGAGATGGGCTTCGACGCCCGCACCGGACAGTGGGTCAACATGATCGACGCCGGCATCATCGACCCCACGAAAGTCACCCGCAGCGCCGTGCGCAACGCCGCAAGCATCGCCGCGATGTTCATCACCAGCGAAGTCGCCGTCAGTGAACTCAAGGAAGACGACGACGATGACCAAGGCGCCGCCGGCATGGGCGGCATGGGCGGCATGGGCGGCATGATGTGACGCCCGGCCCTCTCCCAGCTTGAATGAAAAGAAAGGACCGCACCTCACGTTGAGGTGCGGTCCTTTTTCAATCCGTTAGTTCAGGAAGCGTTCTTCTGTTTTGTGGCGCGTCTGGATTCAAGCAGCCGGTCCTGCACGGCCTTGAGCTGCTTCGCGAACTCCTCGGCGTCCGCCTTGCGAATCAGCAGGACTCGTGTTCTGGTGCGGCGGTCGACGGGGTCCTTGAGGCGGAACTTGATCTTGAGCAGGCCGAACCAGCCGTAGAAGACGGGGGAGGTCTTCATCTCCTTGATGGCGGCGTGCTTGTAGGATTCTTGCCGCCGGTGCTTGAAAAGGAACTCGAAGCGGTCCTTGGTAATCCGGAACTCCAGACCGTCATAAAGCCGATACTCGTGGACGAACCACCCCGTGCCGAGGACGATGCCGGTGAGAATCAGCGCCGGAAGATTCCACGCCAGGGAGGGATTCTCGAAGAAATGCCAGCTGTCCCGGGCCTCATAGAGACGGTTGTAGGCACTCAGGGCGAGCACAGCGGCGCCCATCGCGATCAGACTGCCAGCGACGATCAGCACGGCGAGCTTGGGCTTGCTCAGGGTGGCGCTGCGATAGGAGTAGTTCATGACTTGCCGCCGCCCTTCTTACGCCCGTTCTTGATCTTGATGTAGGCGACCTGGCTTTCCTTCTTGACCGAGAAGTCCTCATGGTCCTTGAAAAAGGTCAGCGGACGAACGTTCGCGCCGTAGTTGCGCGGGTGGAAGCCGGGAAACTTCTTCTGCAGCAAATCGGCGACGATGCTCCAGTGCGCCCAGCCGTCGTCTTCTTGGTTGTTGCGGATGAGGCTCTTGAGCTCGTCGACGATAACGGGCAGCGGCGTGATCGAACTCTTCTTCTCTTCTTTCTGCCTGGTTTTTTTCGCAGGCTTCTTCTCTTCTTTCTTGTGCTCTTTGGTATCCTTCGTCTCCTTGGCCAGCATCTTATCAAGATAGGCGAAAGCCTCCACGGCGTTGACGAGGGAGATCGGCGTCTTGGATTCGCCCATGCCGAAGACGAACATGTTGTCCTCCCGCAGGCGCGTGACGAGCTTCGTGAAGTCGCTATCGGAGGTGACGAGGCAGAAGCTGTCGACCTTGCCCGAATAGAGGATGTCCATCGCGTCGATGATCAACGTGAAGTCGCTCACGTTCTTGCCATGCGTATAGGCGTTCTGCTGGATGGGCGTCAGCGCGAACTCGTTGATCTTGTTCTTCCAGGCGCTGAGCTGGTCGGTGGTCCAGTCGCCATAGACGCGGCGATAATTGATCTTTCCATACTTGTTCGCCTCGTCGATGATGATCTCGATGTAGCGCGGAGAAATGTTCTCCGCGTCGATCAGCAACGCGATGTTTCGGTTTTCCAGGGCCATATGCGAACCCTCCTTTTTATTCTAGAACGGTTGGGGGATGAAATCGATGAAGAAGCTCCACATCGGCATCAGCATACTCGAGAACACCCACGAGATAATCGCGGCGATCAAGAGCGCGAGCATGAAGTTGCGCAGCGTCGTGTTCACGCCGGGGGCGATGAGGATGTAGAGAAAGACGATGAGATTCACGATCGGAATCATCATCAGCAGCAACAACCCCAGCCATTCGATGATGCTAAGCTGTCTTTTCTTGAACATGGTTAGCCTCCTCGTTTTTTCTGACTGCCGCGAGGAACGTTTCAAGCACCTCGTTGAAACGGCGGGCGTTATCCTGATTGGCGACGTGGCCGGCACGGGGGATGATGTGGTAACGACTGTCGGGAATTGATGCGTGCCAGCGCTCCGCCGCGATTCTGACCGCTTTCTGGTCGTTCTCGCCGTGGATGATGAGCAGCGGCTGCCGGATGGGTTTGCCGATGCCGCGGCGGGCATTTCTGACCATGACCTTCGCCATGGAGAGGATATCGCGTTTCCCCGCGCGCCCCGCAATGCGGCGGATGATGTAGTCCTGGCTCGCTTCGGTCTTGCCGCGGTCCTTGCCGGCGATCATCTTGATGAGCAGCGTGATCGGCAGCAAATAACTTACCAGCAAGATCGCATATAACCGATAGAAGGTCAGCCGCGGCAGGCGCCGGTGCAAAGGCGTGCTGCCCACGTCCACCACGGCATCGAAACACTCAGGCGCGGCGTTCCCCGCGTATTGCGCGAGATGTCCGCCCATCGAGACGCCCACCACACTGCAGCGTTCGATGCCGAGCGTTTCGAGGAGCCCGAGCAGCACGGCCGTCGCCACATCATAATCGAAACGCCCGTGCATGCGGAACGACCTGCCGTGGTTCGGCAGGTCGAAGACGACCACGCGATGGTTTCTGCGGAAATGCGCCGCTTGCTTGATGAAGCACCGACTGTCGGCGCCGAGGCCGTGGATGAAGACAATCGCCGGCGCGTCTTTTTCTCCGTAGACGTCATAATGGACTTTTCCGTAGGGGCTTTCGTAGATCATCGACCCACCCTCAGTTCAAATAGCGCTGATCGGTGAACCCGACGGGTTCGTAGGCGATGGATGCAAGGGGGATGAAGTAATAGCGATGAATGTAGAACACATCGATCAGGTTGGAATAGACCGTCGCCTCTTTAGTCAGCTGTCCGTTTTCTTTGAACGTACACTGGATGTGCGCCGTCTTGTTCATCGAATGACCTTCCGTCTCGACCGTCAGGGTCGTGTTGTAGCGTTCGGCCAGCTCTGAAAAAAGTGGTTTGTAGGCATCAAGGTCGAGCAGGTCGAAGCCGAGCTGCAGCGTGAACGAGGGGTGATAATCGAAACTGTCGGGGAACATCTCGAGGATGGGATGGATGTCGGAGATTTCAATATTGGCCTGCATGAGCTCCTGTTCGATCATATCGGCGTCTTCCGCTTTGGGGAGAGTCAACAGCGTCATGTAGGGGCTGAACAGTTCAATGTCGAACATCGCCGCGAGGTCGAAGAAGTCCGCTTCCGAGAGTTCGTAGACCTGCTCGCGGCTCATGTTCATCGCCAGCGCGACCACGGAGGCCAACTCCTCCTCGCTGGGTTTGCTGTTGCGCATCAGCCGGTCGTAGTCCTCAAGCTTGAGGCCATGACGGTCCTCGGCCGCGAGGTCGATGTGTTCGCGCACCTGGACGGTGAAGGTGCCCGACCGCAGCAACAGCTGATGGGCGGGCGCATAACCCTCGGTTGTATAGGTCGTGGGGTCGGCCCCCTTTTCGATCAGTCGTTCGACATACCGCGGCTTCTTCGCATGCCGAAGCGCCTGATGGAAGGAATTAAGGCCGAATCCATTGTGTTCGTTCAAATCCCAGCCGCGCTCGAGAAGAAAATCCAGCACCTTCTCGAAATCCGATTCCTGCTCGAACGCGAGCGCGTTCGCGAAAACATCCGTATCCCACAGCCCCTCGATATCGGTGCTCCCTTCAAGGATGTAAAGGAGCTCGGGGTGAAAGGAGAGGATGTCGTAGGCCAGACGCTCATCGAACCGCAGCTGATCGAAACCGTCCAGTTCGATCAGATAATGAAAGATCGAGTAGTTGTTCAAACTCAGCCGCAGAAGATCCCGGAAGTAGTGATAATGGACCGGATAATCATCGAAAAACTGCATGAAATACTCCATGTCGTTGTGCTCAATCATGTAGGCGTACATTTCCATGCGGTGCTCATCATCAAAATCCAGCACCTCGAGAACGGTCATCAACAGATGCTCCCGCTCGAACAGCATGAGCACAATCAGCAGGGAGAAATCCACGGCGTTCTTGAAATTGTTGTAATCGTAAGTCTGGATGAGGTAGCCGAAGATCTCTTCCGC
>PULR01000021.1 GCA_003551005.1 Mollicutes bacterium | reverse complement strand
GCCTTTTTAGAGCCCGGTCTCTTTGTCGGTATAAACCCTTTTGATCCGTTAGAAACTCGGATTCTATTATGTCCTGTCGCTTAGTTTTTTTTATGTATAACTTAACTAATAACCTCCACTCATCAGGGAAATAATATTTTAAATGCTCCCTGGTTCTCTCAAACTCCCTCGCTTTTTTCCTCAAGACTCTCTGCTGTTCCAGTAACTCCCTTTGACTCCGCTCCTTCTCCAGGACGTTCTTTTCCAGCCGATTGTCAATATAACCGCTGTCCCGGCTGGGTACATTCGTAAGGCTCTTAGTCATCCCCCGCCAGGAGTAAGATAGGTCCACGGCTTTTAATTCTTCTTCTACCTGGGCCAGGTCTTTTTTCGCCAGGGCCATTTCCTGAAACTCCGCTTCAATCTCCCGCTTTTCCTTTGCCGTCAAATCTCTGTAAAGGGTTAAGGCAGACAAGGGTACACCTCCAGGCTTTTCCTCAATTATACCATAAAGGTCAGAAGGTCAGGAAATAAAAATCCCCCCGAAGGGGGAGGGAGGGTCTACCTTGGCTTTTTCCTTCTCTTCCTGGCGAAGTACCTATCCGCTTCACGGCTAAACTCGCCCCGGAGGGTCCTTTTAACTTCCTGGGCCACTTCTCCCGGTTCGGAGGCGTTACTTTGGACGTATATATCTCCAATGCTTATGGATGGACCTCCTGCCCCTCGAAGCTGTCCATCTCTTTCGGGAGCGAAGGACCGGCTCATACCTTCCAGCATATTTTTTGATTCTTCTATTAATCCAAGGTTTAAACCTTCTCCCATGTTAATCCCGTATTCCATCATTAACTGGGATGGTGAGGATATACCGAAAAAGTCGGTTATACCTCCTACAATAGTATCCCGGACACCTCGAATAGATCCTCTTAGCCAATCAATTCCTGAATCAATACCCTCTGATAGGCCCTGCAACATATCTTTTCCTATGCCGTATAATTCAGATGGTATCCCCCGGATCTCTTCCAGGTTATCGTCTAACCTTTGGGAGAAGGTATCCCACCGATCTCCAAGCCACTCGGTTATATTGCTCCAGTTTTCGTATAGTAGCCAACCGGCTCCAATGACAGCAGCAGCCACACCAATAATCACACCACCAGTAGCCAGGGCAGCAGCACCTAAGAGATATTTAGCGCCTGCTGCAATTCCCATTACCGTGCCAAGCCCGGTAAGGGATGAGGAAAGGAAATCTAAGTCTGAGATTATATTACCATACGCATAGGAGGTCTCCATTAATTCGCTGTGCATTTTTTGCAGCCAGGTATAATTATCTGCATTAGCGTCAGCTAATTGCCTTGTTAACCCGTCTGCGTCGGATAGCCTGGACATTTGAGTATCCAGGGCCTCACTGGAAACGTTTAGCTCCTGCCAAAAAGCCTCGCTGCTTCCTTCTGCGTCCTCCAGGGCCTCCTGGAAGGCCATAACCATCCTTGGGCCTCTAATACCCTCTGATTCAAGGGCAGCCATAGCCACGGCAACCTCGTCAACTTCCAGGCCCATATCTCTAATGGTAGAGGCTTCCCTTCTCATAAGCTGGCCGAACTCCCTCATTCCTACTGTGGTCTGCGTCTGCAACCAGGTGAAGGTATCCAGGTGATCTCCAACTTCTGTAAGGGGGATACCCATTGCAGAAAAAGCCCGGTCCACCATGTCAATACCTTCTACTATATCGATTCCGGTAGCGTCAGCCATTTCATCAAACAAGGGTAATAAATCTTTTAACTGTTCTTCCTGATCGTAACCACTCTGGATCAGTCTTTGTGCCCCGGAAAGAGCGTCATCTGTAGAAAAGGTGTAATCGGTCATGCCGGAGATCATGCCTCTTACAGCTTCGTTACTTTCACCCATAGCAATAGCAACCTGATCTGTTTGAAGCTCCAGGTCCTGCTGGCTTCTTATTATACCTTCCAGAGCTGCGCCGGCTCCTGCTGCCCCGGCAGCTATAGCGTTCCAATTCCTGCCTATGGAATCAGCTACGCCCCGGAATCTATCCCCCAGGGACCTGGTCTGATTTTCAAGCTCCCCGGTCTGGCTTCCCACATCCTGCATATCTCTGGTAGCTGAGTAACCAAATTCAGAAGTCTCGTCCGTGAGGTCGGAAACATTATCCTGGGTCCCGGCTATATTATCTCGCATACCACTCACAGATTCATCTATGCCTTCTATTTGGCCTGATGCGTCATCCTTAAGGCCAAGCTGTATGAGCAATGCCCTTACTACAGCCATCTATTTCCGACCTCCCCTTTTCCCGGCATTGGCTTTCTTGGAAGCCTTTTTTTGTCTTTCCAGCTTAATCTTAATATCCAATGATGCATTAGCTTCCATGAGATCATCTTCGTCCATCCGGCAAGCTTCCTCATAAGAAATCGAACTATAAAGCACTAACCGCCAAAACCACCAGTTATCCCTGGCCTTTTGGCGGTAGTAACTTTTACTCTTCTGCTGCCCTTCCGAGTTGAAATATTATTGCAGCATTGGCGACCTCCTGCGCCTCTTCCCACTCCTCAAAATCATCCAGGGATGTTTTGGGATCAACTACAATGTGCTTGAAGATCTCACTTAAGAAGGTTTCCTCTATCATATTACCGAAACGGTTTTTGGACCTGTCCCTCAACCTGGCCCACTCACGGGGAGGGACCTTCTGGAAGGTATATTCTACACCCTGTATAGTTTCTTTTTTCTGTTTAGCCATATACTATCACCTTACCTTTTTTCATAATCAGCGACAACAATTACCCATTCTACCTCTGAAACCTCATCTCCACGTTCTTCATCGGCAGGTTTTTGGATCCAACACTCACTACCACCTATCGTAGTCTGCCGAGTATTTCTATCCACCATATAAGCGGGGAACACATTTCTGCTGTTAGCCAGCCTATTTAATGTGTTGTTTGAGGGGCTTGTGTGTTCCAGGGTAACAGTGATGGTTCCTATCGGATGGGCATTTCTGGACCTGACTACTTCTCCCTGTGCCCCTACATAGGTTTCATAAGCATCTTCTTCTTTTTCGCAGCTAACAAACGTGCCATCCGCAAAACCGGTTAAAAACTCACTATCAACGATAACATTGACATCTCGGGGATCATATTGTCTTGTCATTTATATCACCTCTCCCTTAAACCTTAATAACTCCCTGAATTTCCACTTTGTGCACAGCACCAGCTAGCTCAAATTCAAAATAAACATCCGGCAGTATCCTGTTTGCCCTGGTGTTCTCGTCAACATCTTCCCTGTTAGGAGCCGTTACCGCAAAGATACCGTTACCATCCTCATCAACAGCTATGATTTCCCTGGCTACTGCCTGCTTCATCACACCTTCAACCTCAGAAACAACCTGAGATATACCCCTGTTATCATAGGGCACCTTAGGGCTTACGGTTAGAAGCCTTTGCACTCTTTCGGCTATTCTGGCCTCGGCCCAATGCTGGCCCCTGATAACGTCAACAAACTCCCCGGCTGTGGTGAGCCCCTCGCTTGACTGATTAACCCCCATCTTGCTGACATAGGTATTAACGTTATTATCGTGTAAATTGCCAATCTCTGTGGTCCCTACTTCGGCCGGAGATGCCCCGCCAATGGTCTTAAACTTCCAGGTAATTGAACCGGGATCCTGGGGAGCGCATTTCCCTACCCAGCCGGCTGCAACAGTGTCATCCTCCGCATGCCATATTAACACCGTGTTCTCAGAGCCCAAATCCCCCAAAGCCCCGGGAGTGGTGGTCTTTATGGCTGAATCGTCAGTTGTAGCAAAGTACAGCTTGTTATAAGCTGCCGTCCAGTCCGACAGTGCTTCAATTGCGTCATTGTCCTGCCGTGTGCAAAGAAGGAAATACCAGTCGTTATTCTTCTCTACAAGTTCATTCAGTTCATCCACCAGGTCGCTTGCGGGGTCTGTTTCGTGGTCGTGGTCAATGCTTCTAATGGCCAACTGTGATGGCCTGGGGGACTGCCTAAAAATAGCATTGGCAAACTTGTATTCCGGATCTTCGGTCTGGAAATCATCTGCTACCTCGTCAAGGTCAGTATATTCTTTATACTCCTGGGCCTTAGATGTGCCCAATACTAAAGGCATACCAAATC
>PULR01000060.1 GCA_003551005.1 Mollicutes bacterium | reverse complement strand
TGTGCGGTTATTTGTTTTGACATTTCAGGTAAGCGTTTGTAGAATAAGGGTTAGGAAACCACTAAAAAATAGGAGGTTGTATCAACGTGAAAGGCATTTTATCGTACGTGCTTGGGTATCTGCAGAAAATCGGTAAGTCGTTGATGCTTCCGGTAGCCGTACTGCCCGCAGCAGCAATCCTGCTCGGCGTAGGGTATTGGCTAGCGGAAGTCATCGATCCCGAAAACGTCGCTGCCGCATTCCTGCAAGGTGCCGGTGGCGCCATCATCGACCACATCCCGCTCCTCTTCGCCGTAGGTGTCGCCTATGGGCTCTCGAAGAAACGAGACGGAGCAGCGGCGCTCGCAGGGCTTGTGGCGTTCCTGGTTTTCACCACCATCCTCTCGCCTGACACCATGGACACGCTCTTCGGCGGCATCACGGATGATCAGGACCTGGCTTTCGACAACATCGAGAACGCGTTCGTCGGCATCCTCTCGGGTGTCATCGGCGGACACACCTTCAACCGGTTCCACACGGTTGAACTGCCAAAGGCCCTCGGCTTTTTCAGCGGCAAGCGTGCGGTCGCCATCATGACGGCCCTCATCACGCTCGTGGTCACCATTCCGCTGATGTGGATCTGGCCCGGCATCTTCACCGCCCTGACCGACTTCGGCGTCTTCATGGGCGACATCGGCCACTTAGGTGCCGGCATCTATGGCTTCTTCAACCGGCTGCTGATTCCGCTCGGTCTGCATCACGCGCTGAACGCGGTCTTCTGGTTCGAAGGCTTCGGCATCGCCGACCTCGAACTCTTCCTGGCACAAGCTGACGAGGCTGTCGAAGGCGTCACCGGACGCTACATGGCCGGTTACTTCCCGATCATGATGTTCGGTCTGCCCGGTGCGGCACTCGCGATGGTCCACACCGCCAAGCCGGAAAACAAGGCGAAAGTCGCGTCGATCATGTTCTCGGCTGCCTTCGCCTCCTTCCTCACCGGCATCACCGAACCGATTGAATTCGCCTTCCTCTTCGTTGCACCGCTCCTCTTCCTCGTACACGCCGTCTTCACCGGCATCAGCATGATCATCGCCTCCGCCATCCCCGCGCTCAGCGGTTTCGGCTTCAGCGCCGGACTCATCGACATGGTACTGCAGGCCGCCAACCCGCTCGCGGTCAACTGGTGGGCGCTGATCCTGATCGGCATCGCGTTCTTCTTCATCTACTACTTCAGCTTCCGCTACCTGATCGTCAAGTTCGACATCCCCACCCCCGGACGCCGTGAACTGATGGTTGCCGGCGCGGACGAAGCCACGCATGAAGAACAAGCCAAAGGCATGCTCGAAAGCCTCGGCGGCAAAGAGAACATCAAAGACTTCGACTACTGCATCACCCGCCTACGTCTGAGCGTCAACGACCCCGAAAAAGTCGACAACAAGAAACTCAAAGACCAGGGCGCAAGCGATGTCATGAAGTCCGGCAAGAACGTGCAGGTCGTCATCGGCACCAACGCACAGTTCATCGCCGGCGAAATGGAGAAACTGCTCGATTGAGCAACCCGACTAATAGAAAAATGAATGGGGGGCGTCCTCCCATTCATTTTTCTTATCTAAGGAGTGACCACCATGAAATTCAAATTCACCATGCCCATCAAGGGTCCCTACGTCCGTGTCGAAGAAGCGAGCGACGAAGCCTTCGCGAACAAACAGCTCGGAGACGGCTTCTTGCTCAATCCAGAAGAAGGCAAGGTCTACGCACCGTTCACCGGCGAAGTCAACGTCCTCTTCCCCGGCGGACATGCCATCGGTCTCAAGGACATGAAGGGCGTCGAGATGCTCATCCACATCGGCCTCGACACCGTCAAGCTCAAGGGGGAAGGCTTCACCCCGCACGTCGAACAGGGGGCGAACATCCGCAAGGGGGATTTGCTGCTGGAGTTCGACATGGATACCATTCACAAGAACGGTTATGCCACCGACACGCCGGTCATCTTCCCCGGCAAGACAAGCGTGGAGACCGTGAAAATCAAGGAGCGCCCGGAAAGGGACGTTCTCAAAGTCAAGCTGGACTGAGGTGAGATGATGACGACACGTCTGCTCGATATCCGCCCTGACGAATTTGCTTCTCTCGATGGGAAGGACTTGATCGAAGCCGTCCGTGCAAGCGAAGGGCGGGCTTTAGCGAGCGAAATCATCGCCCCGGCGCCCTCGCTCCTCAAGGACGTCTCCAACGCCGAACTGGCCGCGGCGATGGGTGCCGACATTCTGCTTTTCAACATGCTCGATGCCGATAAGCCCGCTGTCGACGCCTTCGAGACGAGTGAGACCTCTCCGCTCGAAGCGATTGCGCGCCGCGTCGGCCGGTTCATCGGGGTCAATCTCGAGCCCATCGGCGAAGCGGAGATGCTCGAATCCCGCCTGGACGTGCCGAAAGGACGCCAGGCGACCGTCAAGAACGCCCGCGCCCTTCACCAGCAGGGTGTACAGCTGCTGGTGCTCACAGGCAACCCCAAGACCGGGGTGACCAACGAGGCCATCGTGGCGCGGACAAAAGAGATCAAAGACGCGCTTGGCGGCCGCGTCGCCATCGCCGCCGGCAAGATGCACAGCGCCGGTATCAAGGGTGAGACCGCAAGGGACATCCTCACCCCCGAGGACGTCGCGGCCTTCGCCGAGGCGGGGGCGGATCTCGTGCTCTTCCCCGCGCCCGGCACCGTGCCCGGCATCGGCGAAGCGCGGGCGCGCGAGCTCGTCGAGGCGATCCACAAAAAAGGCCGCCTCGCGATGAGCGCGATCGGCACCTCCCAGGAGGGAGCCGACAAGGAGACCATTCGCCGCATCGCTCTCATGAGCAAGGCGGCGGGGACCGATCTGCACCACATCGGGGATGCGGGCTATCCCGGCCTCGCCGTCCCGGAGAACATCCTGCATTATTCGATCACCATCCGCGGCGTGCGCCACACCTACCGGCGGATGGCGATGCGCTGAAAAAAAAAACGGCGGCCCGGTGAAGAAAACCGGGCCGCCGTTTTTTCATAGCTTCCTGCAGATATCCTTGAGATAGGCGCGGAAATTTTCTTTCAAAGCCTCGTCGCGAAGCGCGAACTCCACTGTGGCTTCGAGAAAGCCCTGCTTGTCGCCGACATCGTAGCGGCGTCCCTCGAAGTCGTAGGCGTAGACGGATTGCTGCTTCGAGAGGGTGAGCAGCGCGTCGGTTATCTGGATCTCGCCGCCCTTGCCGGGGGCGGTTTCCTTGAGCACCTTGAAGATGTCGGGGCTGATCACGTAGCGGCCGAGGACCGCCACATTTGAGGGGGCTTCGTCGACACGGGGCTTTTCGATGAGCCCCTGCACCGTATAGAGCCGCTCCTCGATCTGCGTGCCATCGACGATGCCATATTTCACGACATCGGAGGATTTGACGGTCTGCACGCCGAGCACGGAGGCCTGCTTCTCTTCGTAGACATCGATCAGCTGGCGCAGACAGGGTTTTTCGCCGTTGTAGACGACATCGTCGCCGAGCAGCACGGCGAAGGGTTCGCCGGCGACGAAGCTTTCCGCCTTCGCCACGGCATGGCCGAGGCCCTTGGGCTCCTTTTGGCGGATGGTGTGGATGTTGACCATGTCAGCAATGTCCCGTGCGTTTCTGAGCAGGTCGTCCTTGCCCTTCTTCTCGAGTTCGAGCTCGAGTTCGACGGACTTGTCGAAATGGTCCTCGATGGGTGTCTTGTTCCTCCCGAGGATGATCAGAATGTCTTCGATGCCGCTGTTGACGGCCTCTTCGACGACGAACTGCAGCGTCGGCTTGTCGACGACGGGGAGCATCTCCTTGGGAATCGCCTTCGTGGCGGGCAGAAAGCGGGTGCCAAGACCCGCGGCCGGAATGACGGCTTTCTTCACTTTCATGCGGTTCAACCCCTTTCCTTGTGGTTGGCTTCATCCTGGTCTGCTTCAAGTCTGCCGAGACGCTCAAGCAGCTTGCGCAGGATTTTTGTCTCGCGACGGACCCAGCTGTTGGGGTCCGCTTGATTGTCGAGCACATCAAGGTTGGCCCGATAGGCTTCCTCGAGCCGGATCAGCACCGGGGTGAAATCAAGGTCCGCCTCATAAGGGTCGAGCTTTTGTTCGCCCGTCTCCTCCCGGATGGACGCCGCATAATAATAGGAGGTCATCTCGAAACAGTTCTCCTCATCGAGATAATCGGGGCGGCGTTCAAACGTCTCGATCAGCGGACGGATGGCATCGACGAGATAGCCCGTCTCCTCCTCGACTTCCCGGCGGAGGGCCCCTTCCGGGTCTTCACCGCCGTTGATGCCGCCGCCGGGGAATTTGTAATCGCCTTTCGCGGTGCGCACCATGAGCAGGCGGCCCTCCTGCTCGGCTAAAGCGCGGACGGCCTTCCTTCGAAGAATGTCCCCCTCGCCTTCGCAAGGGTGCTTGAGTAGCAGCTGGAACGGTTCGATATCTTTGATCAGCATGGTCACCCCTTCTTTCATCATATCCATTCTAAAGGCTGTCGAGGAAAAATACAAGGTGCTATAATGAACTTGAAAGGGGGGGGTTCGAACATGGTACGTGACACATTTGAAGCACAGCGTGAGTGGATGGTGCAATCCCAGCTTCAAGCCCGCGGCATTCGCGATCCGAAGGTTCTCGAGGCGTTTCGTCGCGTCCCTCGGCATGCTTTCGTCGACAAATCGCTACGGCGGTACGCGTATCAGGACCATCCGCTCGGCATCGGCGGCGGCCAGACCATCTCCCAGCCCTACATCGTCGCCCTGATGAGCGAGGCGCTCTCGCTCGAGGGTTGTGAGCGTGTGCTGGAAGTCGGCACGGGGTCCGGCTATCAGACCGCCATCCTCGCCGAACTCACTCAGGAAGTCTACACCGTCGAGCGGATCCCTTCCTTGAGAAGGCAGGCGGAAAAGACCCTCCGGGAGCTCGGCTATGAAAACATCCGTTTCGTGGATGGGGACGGCAGCGAAGGTTACGCACCCGGCGCGCCTTATGAAGGCATTGTGGTTACCGCCGCCGCCCGGAGGCTCCCGGATGCCCTTGATAGTCAGCTCGCCGAGGGCGGTCGGCTGATCATCCCGATCGGGGGTGCCTTGATGCAGACCTTGTACCGTTTTGAAAAAACCCGAGGAGCACTGAAAAGAAAAGACCTCGGCGGGGTGCGCTTCGTCCCGCTCGTCGACACCTAGCGGAAGCGAAAAAAGCGTGTCGGCCGTCTGACTTGCGAAGGGCGCCTGCTGCGCCGGAGGCGCTTTTTTGATGGGCGTCTCTCACAAAAAAAGCCACGATTCCCTGCCATTCAGGAATCGTGGCTTTCGTCTCAGCGGCTTCTGCCCTGTTCAGGCAGGGATGGCCGTTGAGTTGCTTATTCTTTCTTGAAGCACATGAACCAATCAAGACAGTACATCTTCTCGTCCTGGCTCTTGATTCGGCGCTCCGCAAGTGAAGAAGTGCTGGCCGGGGGGATGATGACATCGTCGCCCTCTCGCCAGTCGGCGGGCGTCGCGACGCCTTCCTCGTCCGTCTTCCGCAGGGCGACGATAATCCGTTTCAGCTCATCGAAATTCCTGCCGGTCGAGAGCGGATAGTAGAGAATCGTCCGCACCTTGCCTTTGGGGTCGATGACGAACACCGCGCGCACGGCCTGCGTGCTGGACTGATTCGGCTGGATCATGCCGAACTTCTTCGAGACCTCCATGGTGATGTCCTCAATCAGGGGGAAGGTGACATCCATGTTCTCCATGTCCTTGAACTTGATCTTCTCCTTGATGGTCCGTAGCCAGGCGATGTGCGAATGCAGGGAATCGACGCTCAGGCCGATGAGCTTGGTGTTGAGCGCTTCGAACTCGTCCTGCATCTTCGCGAAGGTCATGAACTCCGTGGTGCAGACCGGGGTGAAGTCGGCGGGGTGTGAGAAGAGAATCACCCAGCTGCCTTCATAGTCCTCCGGGAAATTGATGGTGCCCTGGGTGGTGACCGCCTGGAACGCCGGCGCGTCGTCACCGATCAGGGGCATCCGATAGGTTGGTTCCTGTTCTTGTGCTTCCATTGTGAATGGCCTTCCTTTCATTGGGAATTAGTATTTTGTCGTCTGCAACGGGGGCAGACGCCTTTTAGCGTCAGTTGCGCTTCTTTCGCGAGATAGCCTTCAATGGCATCTTCTGCGATCCTGGGCGGGGTGATCTCATGGATGTCGTGGATTTCATCGCATTCGGTGCAGTGGAAATGCGCATGCGGGACGTCCTTGATGTCATAGCGGTTCTTTGAGAAGTCCGTGAAGAGCGCCTTCGCCAGATCCTTCTCGACGAATAAGTGAAGCGTGTTGTAGACGGTGGTCTTGGAAAGCGTGGGAATCTCCTCTTTGAGGTTCTGGTAAATCTCATCCACACTCGGATGCGAGGCCGCCCGCAGATACTCATAGATCTTCAATCGTGTCAGGGAAGGGGCGATGCCACGGCGGGAGAGAATATCTTTGGTTTCCATGAAAACACCCCCTTGTAATCATTACAGTTTTATTTTATTTATAATTTTGTCTCGTGTCAACACCCCTCGGCGGACCTTGTCAAATTTCTCATGTAAAGTAAGCAGGATCATCCCTTCGCCAAGTGGCAAGTCTACTCAACCGAATGGAAAAGAATCGACACATCTCTCGAGGAAAATCGTGTCCGTTTTGCGCCTGACTTTGCTTCCTGTTCCAAGCGATGCATCAAAACGTTTGGAAGCCGAAACGCTGTAAGCTGAAATCCGGTCCGTTCCGCCTTGGGTTTGACGCTTCAATGCCTAGCGAACCCGAAAGGTTCATGAACACATCGGGTGTGTTGTCTTTCCACTTCGTTTCAATCCCGTATACAAAAGCCCGGTTCAACCAGTGAACCGGGCGGATTGCAGTCAGTCTTCCTGTACATGACCAATCGGAACTAGAGATCATGCGTTTTCAGAGTTGCTTGAGATAATCGTTGGCGGCCTTCGCGAAGGCCTCGGGTGCACGATAGCCGCGCAGCGGCGGGATGTCGCGCTCATCGTCCTTGGTGAGGACGTAGAGGTCGCCGTAGTTGAGTTTCTTGGCGAGCTTGCTCGGGGTGCGGGCCTCGACGCGCTCAACCTGATGCAGCGGAACAAAGCTGCTCGAGCCGGCAGTCTGCTGCATGAGGACGATGCGGTCCTCCGTGAGTTGGACGCTGGTTCGAGCAATCGCGGTCAACGAGCTGGCGATGAGCTTGGCGTAGACGCCGGCGAGCAGAGCGAAGAAGATGAAATAGATCCAATCCTGGATGATGCCGCCGATCAGCATGACCACGATGAAGGCCAGCAGAATCAGCATCGGCCAGGAGAAGATTTTCTTGAGCAACGTCCACTTCGAGACGCGCGCGGTCGCCAGTGTCTGTGTCTGGTCGTTTCTGCGCAAGGGTAATCCTCCAATCAGATGTGGTTATTTATAGTGTTGCAGGTTCTCCTTCAATAGTGTCACGAGTGCACGGGCGTCGGAGACCGGATGGACCTTGTCCTCGATCGAGACGGCCCGGTCTTTGTTGTCGATGGGTTTGCCGGCGAGTTCACGGCCCCAGCCCTCGATGTTATCAAACGCGACCACCATGCGTCCGAGCGTCCAGGCGATGGCCATCTCTGAAAGCGTGCCGCTGCCTCCGCCGACTGCCACGACGGCGTCGGCATTGGCGGTGATCCCGTTGCGGAAGACGCCGAGTCCGCTGGCCACAACGGTATCGGCATATTGATTGGCGTCTTCATGCTGGAAACCGGGCACAATGGCCAAGGCGTCGCCCTCCTGATACGTTTCGGAATCCTTCGCGCCTCGATGGGCGGCCTCCATGACACCATGAAGACCCCCGGTCTGAATCCGATAGCCGGCGTCGATGAGTGCCTTCGCCGCCTCCCGGGCGGTCTGGTAGGCCGGGGAGCCTTCCACAACGTCCCCGTTGCCAATGATCGCGACGAGCGGTTTCATCCTGGAAAGCCTCCTTTACAATAGTTGATTATAATGGGTGAAAGGTGTTTTGTCAAAGAAATGGCCTCATTTCGCCGTACGAAGCTTCTTGATCTCCTTGCGCATACGCTTGGGAACCCGTTTGGACAGCTCGGGGCACTGTTCGAGCAATTCCCTCATGAAGAAGGGGTCCGTCTTCAGATCGTCATCCAGGTACGGATAGAAACGCTTGAAATGCTCGGGATCGAACTTCAGCAGGAACTGCTTCGAGGTCCTGAGTGGCTTCGCGGCGAAGGCGAGAAGCTTTGGTAACTTCGGGGCGTGCTCGTACATGAATTCCTCGCTGCCTTTCAGTTTATCCCCGAGCCAGTCGAAATCGCCATCTTCACCCACAAGATTCTTCTCGATGACGTGCTTGACGAAGGAGGGATCGTTGCGCAGTTTCTTGCCGATGTAGGCTTCCGTGTCCCCCCAGCGCATCGAGGCGAGGACGACCTCGCGGTCGTTGCGCAGTTTCTCCGAAGCATGCTTGAGGGCATGCTTATCCAGAGAGATAGCGGAGAAGAGGAACTCCCGGTTGTCTAAAAGCGTTTCACTCAGATGGCCCAGAATATCGGTGCCGAGCTTGCGCATGAGCATCAGCCCATAATCCTTGTCTTCGCTGAGTTCACTCCCGAGATACCGTGCGAGAAAGTTGTTTTTCTTGATGTGCTCGAACATGAATGTCTTGTTGTTACGCAGCTTCTCGGCTGCATGTTCGAGCGCGCGGGGTTCTTTCTCGACGGCGGCGTTGACCAGTTTCTTGTCCGCCTTGAGGTCGTCGCTGGCGTAGCGCAGCTGATGCCCGTCGTTCTTGATCGCGGCGGCCACGACACCGGAATCCCCCACGAACTCGGGGAAACTATCCAGCGTAGCCTTGGTCTCCTTGATGCGTTTGATGACTTCCTTGCGTCCACTCATCGGACCCACATCCTTCCGAATCCATAGTTTAGAAACAAAAGACCCCATGCGAGATGGCGTCCGGATGCTTCTGGGGGCCGACCAGAATGTACGCGGGCGGCACCCATGCCCCTCGCAGGTCGCCGCCTTCTAGCATGCACAGCAGTCACTCGGCTACACTTTCATTGTATCCCTTCCGGGGATGAATGGAAAGAGTTTTTACAAAAAACCTCACGGAAGCAGCCCTGCTTTGTCAACGTCGTGGCGATGATAGTTTCTCCGTGCGGTGCGCGCATCGCCCGTCGCGTAACAATACACACAGCCATGCAGGCACGTGCCATACCTGCCGATGTCGACGCTTTGCGCACAAAAACAGGCCGGGCGCTGGTTCGGATCCTTCCGGTAAGTTTCCCCGTTTCCTTTCAGGGTGTTCAGTCGTTCGCCGTCGATGCAGGCGCCCGCAGACGGACTGTCGGGCTCGGCACAGGTTTTTAGCGTCATCCCGCGCGCGGCGGCGAGCCTTTCAATCGCCTGCAGGAGGCTGTGACGAACGGCCGGACTGCCGCCGTGCAGCCCGCGCGCGGCGAGAGATCTATGGTTCTTGCGATAGTGATTCACAAAACTGACGACCACCGTATCCGTGAGTCCTTCGAATGTCTGCGCCAGACGGGCGAAGGCTTCGAGATGATACGCCAGGTCGTAGGGCCCGCCAAAGATGACGGGGTCGTAGCGCCAGATCAGACGCCCGGGGCCTACTTTCTTGCTCAGACGCGCCATGTCGATGCGGATGCGGGGTTTGTTGAAGGCGGGTTCGAGATCCTCGCCGTAGGGTGTGTGCGTGATGTGGAAAAGCGTCTCATAAGCGGCGAGCGCCTCGAACCTCTCAAGCAACGGCCCCGGGTCGCGCGTCCAGAAGACGAACGCATCGACGTCCGCCGCACTCAGCGACACCTCCCGGCGCTGTCTGGGATTGAAAGGGTTGACGCTTACTGCCCGATCTTCACGCAAACGCCCAAAGAACCATTCTGCATAGAAGGCCGGAATGTCCGTACGGCGGGAGACGGAGACAATCACAAAGCATCCGCCCAGCAGCGGATGGCTCGCAGCCAGCGGTCCATGGTTGAAAAAAGCGTCTGCTCGCGGGTGCGGATCTCCTCGGCGTCCGCGGGCAGCTTCTCATGCAGATAATGGTTCCGCAGCTGCCGCGGGGTCATCGCGCCGCGGCGACCCTTGCCGCTCAAAAAGAGCGAACGGATGGCGTCCGCATCAATGTCAAGTTTGAAATGGCGGGCCGCCGCGGTCACGGCTCGGACGTTGAGCGGGGAGTGCGCACGGCGGCGCGGCTTGCCCTGGTCACGTCGATAAAAAGTGATTAGCGTCTTCGCGCTCCCCTCGCAGTCGACAAAGCGGGCGAGGAACCGTGCATATAAAGGGTCGGCGTCGATCGCGTGTCCTTTCTCGAGGCGCTCATGCATCGAGCGCCGACGGTGGGCGTTTGTTTCACTCGGCATGGGCAAGTCTCCTTTGATAGGTTTCAATAATAGCATCCGCCAACGCATCAAGAACGCTGATAACTTCAAAACGGCGCTTGAGAGCATCGGCGAGCAAGGACAGCTCCGTGCAGCCGAGGACGAACAGCGTATCCCGGGCATACTGCCGGGAAAGCTGGCTGCTTAGCGTCCTTGCCACCCGGCGCCTGGGCTCTGCAGCCTTGAGTTGATAGATCGCCTCATGAACGCGTCGGCGTATAGGGGATGGCGGAAAGGTCAGGTTGTCAAGGCCTGCGAACACATCCGCGGCATAAGTCCCTTCCGTCGAAAGCAGAACGGCTTGGCGGTCGTCCAGCTTTTTTTGCACCGCCTCGATCGCATCGAGAAAGGTGATGCCTTCTACCCTTGCGAGTGTCTCGCGGTAGGCATGCGCCGTCACGCAGGCCACGGCATAGACAGGGACATCGAGACGCTTCAGCTGATTCACGCCGTCCTTGAGGGAGGGCAGGAAGGAAGGCCCTTCGCGCAAGAGATGCTCACTTCTGTCGGGCACGGCCGGGTCGTTGAGGATCACGAGCGGGATGTGCCCGCTGTCACCTCCTGCTTCAGTACGCTCGATGACGCGCCGATACAGATGCATCGAAGCCTCGCTTCCCATGCCGCCTATAATGCCGATCGAACGAGATGTATCCATAGCATCGCCTCCCGTTCAATTGTACCGCATCGACGGTAGCGTGGAAACCCCGTCCGAGGAAAAACGCACATTCTCGTGTTCATAAGATCGGTTGATGTCGTCTTTCTTTTTCAATCGAACCTGCAAAGAGGTTTTTTATGGCCACAGGCAATGAACAAAGCACCCTCCTTAACATGGAATTGTTGGTTTGGCTCACCCTATAAAAAGAAGCCCTCCGCGGGAATTCCCGCGGAGGGCTTTTTGCTGATTTGCTACTTAGTCATTGTCAGCGGGTTGGACTTCGACTGGAGTGGAGAAGAAGGCAATCACTTCATCGGTTTCGTTGTCGACAAGATGGAAATTCAACTCATAAGATCCAGGTTCTTCGAACTCCGCCTCGATGGTGAAGGTTTCCGAATGGTCGACCTCCAGGCTGAAGTTCTCTGGACGCAGATGCCCCTCTTCGAGCGGATCATACGTCTCATCATCGTATTCGTGCGTCAGATCAATGTAGTCTGCACCGATGTCCGGGGTAAAGACTTCAATCGTCACATCGTCGTAACCGCTGATGGCTTCCTGTTCAGTGAGCAGCTGCAGATCGAAAGTAACGGGCTCGCCGACGACAACATCCAGAAATTCAAGGTCGCTCTCAAGCGTGTACTAGCTCGGTTCGTCTTCGTCGAAGGCGGGCACGGTGAATTCGAGCGTGCCTTCAAAAACGGTCTCCTCGTCTTCCATCACCGTCACATCGACTTCGATCTCGGCATCCCCTTCGTCCGGGTCGGGACGATGGACGGTGCCGTCGTTCTCGACGACGTCTTCATCGCTGCTTTCAAACTCGAGGGTCAGTTCGCGGTTGCCGATGTGCATCTCTTCGTCAAGGTCAAGATCGTCGGTCACTTCGTCGGGATGGTGCGCGACGAACCCTTCAAACAGTTCGGTGAGACCGTCGTCGGAGAGCGTGACTTCCTCGATCTGTTCCTCGTCTGTCAAGAAGAGCAGCGGCTCGTTCGCCCAGATGAAGGGCACATTATCGAGCGACGCAGCGCTTTGCTCATCAAAGGTGTCGAGGTAATCCCGGAAATCTTCATCGTCAATGGCTTCGTGTTCGTAGATGGCGGGAAGGTATATCGCATCCTCACCGAGCTGGTCCGTACGCTGCAGGATGACTTGACGGTCGTCATCGTCTTCACCCACACCAAGAACGAGCATTTCATCAACTTCGACCCGGCGGGCCTGGTGCTCGATCAAGGTATCTATATCCTGCAGGTCGATCTCGCCGAAGTCGACTACGTCTTCAAGGGGCTGATCCGAGTCGAGGACTTCGACGCTCTCAAGGGCCAGGTGATAGAAATCGTCATCGACCAGCAGCATCCCTTCGAGGACGACTTCGTCGCCGATCTCCAGATCGTCGGCGAGACCTTCAGGGTCGATGATGGTCAGGCCTCTGCCTTCCGCTTCGACTGTGAACATATTGGGATTGATACGGGAAGCCTTGACGCCTGTTGTCTCGAGATAGGTTTCGTCGTCCTCTTCATAGACGGCATCGAGCGTGACTTCCTCGGGCTCGAGCAAGTGGTCCTCGAGCGCATCGAGAATATCGTGATAGTCTTCGATGTCGGCGGCGATCAGGGTGTCGGCCACTTCTTCAAGGTCCTGCCCGGAGAGAATGTAGTAGGCATCCTCGAGTTCGCCGATGAACGCCTCGATGTCCTCTTCCTCGTGGATGCTGTCGAACGCGGCATCTTCAAGCGTGCCGATAACCTGTGTGAAAAGCACCGACAGGTCCGCTTCGTCGCCGGCTTCGAGCGCGTTCGCGTGTTCAACGGCGTCGTTCGTCGCGCCGCGGAAAACGAGGATATCTTCAAAGATATTCTCGAACATCTCATAGGTGGTGAAGGGGTGGTTGGCATGCACATCACGCAGGACAGTCTCTTCCTCAAGACCCGCCGCGTCGATGGCATCGAGATCATCCTGATCGAGGATATCCTGATAGTCTTCCCATTCCTCAGCTTCGTTGAGCTCCACCAGATCCTCATCCTCGACCCAGTCGGCATGCAGCGTCAGATCCTCGAGAATGGGGTCGTAGTCCGTGAAGTGCTTGTCGTTGGGTCCTTCTCCCGTGACCCAGCCGCCGAAAGCGTATTCCGGGTGCGTGGCCGTGGGCATCTCGAGCGTCTCGCCGTGCTCGATTTCCTTAACGGACTGATAATCCGGATCCAAATCGCCCTCGCCGGGGTCGAACGCCACGTTGTGCGTCTCGACGTCCGCGAGTCGGCCGTTGACCAGATCGTCGATCCATTGTTCCTCGTCATACTCATAATCGTGATACTCCTGATAGATCTCGAAGGCGCTCATGCCGTCAGTACCGTCTTCACCGTCGGCGCCCTCTAGATCCTCGAGGTCGATGAGCGCGGACCACTCACCCTCTTCGAGCCGCCATTCGACGGTGTCGTCTTCCGTGCGGAGTTCGACTTCACGGCCGTCTTCACCGTCGGTGCCTTCGAGGTCCTCGAGAGCGATCAGCTCGCGCCACTCATCCTCATCCTCGTAGCGCCACACTATGTTCTCCTCATCGGTGTCGAGTTCAACTTCGCGGCCGTCTTCGCCGTCCTGGCCGTCCTCGCCGTCTTCACCCTCTTCACAGGCCGCGAGAGTGAAGGCGAAGACGAAGGCGGCCACAAGTAAAAGCAATCTTGAAACTCGCATGGAACAAACCTCCTTTTTGTAATACCCCGATCACGAAAAGACGCGCACACAGTCCTCCTGCATGCGCGTCCTTCGCGTCATTATGTTTTCTTGCTTCCAATGTTGATTCCGGAGTGTTTCCATGAAGGAAGACCTCCCAGATGGGGTTTGTTTATAAGTTAAGTTATCATAAACTAATTTGATAATCAAACGTTTTGTCTCATGTTGCTTGATCTTCCGTATCGCCTTCGATGTCGAGAGGGGGCAGGGCTTCATGGGAAAGATAGGGCGCGAAACGCTCGTGTTTGAGAAGGATGCTGCTTTGCGAGGGGTGGAGTGCTTGAAGGGTATCGCGTTTCGCCTGCCGCTTCTCTTTGGGAAGTTGATGCTCGGGGATTCGAAGGTCGACAAGGGAAGGCGGCGTGAAGACGTCCGGGCGCTTATCGGCCGGCATCATGGCAAGCACTTGGCGGAGGGCATCATGCAGCTGACGATGGTGTGGATGGCCGTATTCCCCCTCGGCGTTGTGGGTGAGGACGCGACTCGGCCGCAATGTGTGAAGCAGCTTCTCGATGCGTGCTACCAAGGTCCGCTGGGAAAGCGGTTGGAACGGATGGTCGAGGTGGGCGTAGAGCCGGCCGCGTGCGCGGTAGTGCTCGACGGCGCGGAAGAATTCACGCGTCCGCCGCGGCGAGGTACCGTTGGTCATCACAGCGAGGAAGGCGCCGGGGTGCGTGCGGAGGAAATCCCAGAAGAACAGCGTCTCATCGTCGGGATGTGCCAGCAGGACGAGCGTAAAGACGGATGAAGTCGCTTGTGCGTTTTTGCGAATTGTAAAGAAGCGATAGAATAGCAACCCCGGCAGATAGATTAACAGCTTCACCGGCAAAAGCGCTGCGAAGAACAACCGTTCGCCCGGCGTTGAGGGAAACATCGGATACCCCCCGGAAAAAGGAAACGGCCCTCCTGGGAGGGCCATCTCTTTACCTGGCGTCCGCGTGGAACGTCAGGGAGTATTTTCTACTTTAGATTATACCGCATTCGTCGGGTTTGTCAATAGCGCATCCCGGCTTTTAGCGGTGCCATTTCATTGTTTTTTTCGCTTGAGGTGCCGGGAGGGTCGCGAACGCCTGTGAAACACATAGAAAAAAAACGACCCGCGAAGGGCCGTTCGGTATCCTTTACAATAAAATTTTTGAGCGCTCGCCTAGGTCGCGTTTTTTTCGTTCCTCGCGTCTTTCATGATACTCTGATCGAGGCGGATGGTGCGGTCGGAAGCCTGGATGAGCTCGTGATGGGCCGCGTGAGAGGTGCCGTGGACGAGCACGACCTTGACGCCTTCGTCCTTGGCGACCTGGATGGCCGGCAGCAGGTCGCTATCGCCCGTGAGGACGATGGCGCGCTTGATGCTTCCCTTCGTGGCGAGCATCACGATGTCGATGGCCAGCATGATGTCGATCTGTTTCTGCACGAAGAGCGCGCCGCCGTTCTTCGCCTCGCCGCGATAGGCGAGCTTGCCGAGACGCAGCTCGAAATCCTCGAGGTCGCGCAAACGGTTGTAGAAACGATCGGCGTTGCGTTTCAGTTCGCGTTCTTTCTGCGTGGGCGGATCGCTCTGATACGGCGGGCAGTTGTAATAATACGTCCGCAGCATCTCCCCGCCGGCAAGGTGCTTGGCAAGCTTGGTGAAATCGATGCGGGGGCTGTTGAATTCGTCCTTGAGAACCTTCTGCAGATAACCGCCGTCGATGAAGACGGCCGTCGCGTCGGACATGGACATTCTCCTCGCTCCGGGCGGGCCCGGTCATGGTCTGCTGCTTGAAGCATGAACCTAGGTTGCTTTTTTGATCTGTTCCCAGACTTCCCCGATGATGTAGCGTTGCGGATGGTACTGCACGTGCGGCAGCCTGGGCCCCTTGAGGCCGTAGCGGCTGTGAAAGCCCACGTGGTTGATGTAGGCCGACACGTCGAAATCACTATGCATCGCCGCAAGCAGCTTCGCGGTCGCGGCCGCGTCGTGATACGCGCGGTGCGCCCCTTCATTATCAAGGCCGTAGTACGAAAGTGCATGCTCGAGCCGGTGCGGATAAGGCTGTGAATCCCGAAACACCGTCAATAGATCCAGCACATCGGAAGGGAACCCTTCCGGCTCGATCCCTAGAGTCTCGAGCACGAACGCCAGATCGAAGGGGAGGTTGTAGGCGACGGCCAGCGTTCCGCTTGTGAAACAGCCCGCCAGCTTTTCAATCAAGCGCGAAGACTCGGCGCCTTCACGCGCAAGCAGCTCGTCGGTGATGCCGGTGAGCTCGACAATCTTGGCCGGCAGGGGCTTTTCAGCGCGCACAAGCAGGGCGTGCTCCTTTTCAGTCTCCACCCGGCCGCCGCGAAAAGAGCCCTCGATGGCCCCGAAATCGATGATCGCATCACGGGCGGGGTGGAAGCCGGTCGTCTCGACATCGAAGACGACGAGGCGGTCGTAATCTTTCAGTCTCTTGCGCATGGAGGCCTCCTTCAGGTTTACTGCGTCTGATGGATACCCGCGGAAAGGATTTTTTCCTTCCGGGAACGTGCTATACTCATAGTAGCACACTCTTTACAAAGGGGGAAGTCGATGATTTTCCAGCACATCCATCCGGGCCTCTACCTCGGGGACGATCAGGAGTACCATCTGCGAATCGAGGGACAGGCGGGGTGGTTCACCATCCAGGCCTGCGCCTTCCCCTACCATCGCAAGGCCCTTGGGTATTTCCACGAGCCGCCGAAGGACCATCCGGAGGCGGCGTATGCCTACCGTAAGCGGCGGCTGATTCTGAATCTGCTGGATGCGCCAGACCCCGCGGACATCCCCAGACCACCCATCGACGAGGCCCTGCGCGTCATCGATGAGCAACTGCGCGCAGGCAGGCAGGTCTATCTCCACTGCAACCAGGGCTTCTCCCGCTCGCCCTCCATCGCGCTGCTTTTTCTCGCGGCGAAGGGGCTGTTCGGCGAGCGGGATTTCGAGACGGCCGAAGAGGTCTTTCGCGAGCTATACCCCTTCTACCGGCCCAACGCCGGCATGCGGGGGTTCGCAAGAAGCCATTACGAAAGCTACAAGCAAGGCATTCCTCGCAAAGGAAAAAGCTGAAGCCCGAAGCTTCAGCTTTTCTCTCACCAGGGTCTTTGCTTCCACGCCGCCAGATCCTGCTCCTCGCGGTGCGATGGGCTAGCGAGCGCCCCGCCGCGTTCGGGCTCGACGGTATAATCCGTGCCGTCGCTTTCGACGATGACGGTGCCGTTCTCATCCGTGCCGTAAAGCGTGGAATCGACCGCGTCGACGTTGCTGAGGAATTCCTCGTGGGGATGGCCGTAGTCGTTGCCCTCCCCGGCGGAATAGATGGTTGTCGATGGCGTCACGGCCTCCATGAAGGGCAGCGTCGAGGATGTATCGGATCCATGGTGGCCGGCTTGATAGACATCGGCGTCCAGGCTCCAGTCGTGATCCTCGGTGCGGTCGATCATCCACTCTTCAGGATCTGCTTCGGCGTCGCCGGTGAAGAGGAAATCCACATCTCCGTAATTCAGGATGAAGCTGATCGACGCATCGTGCATGTCGGTGTAATCCTCCACCGGGCCTTCGGGGTTGAGCACCTGGAGGTGCTTCTCGCCCAGGGTCTTTTCATCCT
>PULR01000040.1 GCA_003551005.1 Mollicutes bacterium | reverse complement strand
GTCGGCACCCCACCAGTCAGTTGTCTCCCAAACGGATCCTTGCGCGGAGTTGGTGGCGGTGTCGCCTGCAATCACGGTATCGAGTTCGTATTCAATGACCTCGATTTCTGGCATTTCGAAGGTTTTCATTGTTGACCCCCTTAATATCGTTAATTTTATTTTAAATGAAGATACAATGTTTGTCAAACCTTTATTCAGCAAGGATAGTGTAAAATCGTCTTGGAAAAGTGATACAAAAAGGAGTAAGCTCCTCTGATATAATGAGAGTCACCACAACCTCAAACAGAAGGAGCTTACCCATCCATATGATAACACAAAACCCGCAAGCCTGCATCGCTGAAGACGTGAGGAACCGTATTTACAGCCATCTTTTGCCGACCCTTCCTTCCGGAGACTATGTGACACTGCATGAGGACCTCGATGCACGCCTCGAAAGCCTCGTGACACACAGCCTGCAGCAGGCATTCGAAACGCTGGATGCGACCTTCAAGGATTCCAGGGAGCGCCGGGCGCATTACTATACGAAAGGCAAGCGTCCCCGGACGATCATGACCATCCAGGGAGAGAGCCGCTTTGAGCGGGACTACTACGACCCCCTGGTGAAAGCGGACCTCCTTAAGGAGAGCAGCAAACGCTCCTACGCCCGGGCGGGCCGGGTGGTCGGTGAGAAGATCGGGCGACGGGGCGGGATGGATCAAGCATTCCACCACCGACCTTCGTCTCAACAGGGAGATGGAGGTCACCTACGTCCTCGACCGTTTCCACACGGACCGGGCCATCAACCACATCACGCCGCACCCCAACATCCGATCGCATCTGAAAACGTGTGTGCGCCTAGGGGAGAGGAAGCATTTTCGTGACGTCGTGCGCACCCTGGAGCGGCAAACCCCCCGAGCGCGCGACGACAATCCGTGAAAAGACGGATTACCTCGACCGGCACTGGCGGCACATCCAGAACCAGAAGGACTCCCGCTTCACCGGCTGCAGCATGGAAGGCCATATCTCGTCCGTCTTCGCTGCTTTGTTCACCGACCGTCCCAAAGGATACAGCCGTCGGATGATCAAAAAGCTTCTCTCGCTCCGGCTTCTAGAGGCCAACGGAGAAGATATCCGTGAACTCTATCTCCGCCGCTACAAGGAAGAAAGCCCTGTCACAGACGCTATTCCGACGATCGCCGAAGCGACAAAGGAGCAACCTTCCCCGCCGGGTGAACACTGGATGCGCGATCTATTCAAGAACATCAACCACGGCGGGACCCCGATTCTCGATATAGTATGACTAAAGACGTTTCATTATATCAGACATTTTCCAATAAGATTTGACACTAGGCATCATTCAATGTTGAGGCGAACGTCGACGTTGCCGCGGATGGCTTTCGAGAACGGGCAGAATTCAACCGCCTTCTCGGCGAAACTTTCACCCACGGTCCGGTCGACCCCTGCAACATGCACCGTGACATCGAGTGTGAAGGCGAAGCCGCCATCGCCCTCCGGGGCGAGGCCGGCCTCGGCGTCGACGCGGAGGTCCTCATAGTCCTGCCCCTGGTTCTTGAGCAGATATTCGAGCGAACTGGCCAGACAGCTCGCATAGCCGGCGGCGAACAGGGTCTCGGGGTCCGTACCCGGCTGGTCTTCACCGCCCATTTCAGCGGGTTTTCTCAATGTCAGGTCCATGTTCCCTTGTGCATCGCGAACCGTGCCTTCCCGGCCGCCTTCGGCGACGGCTTTACGTCTCAGAATGGTCTTCATCATCAACCCTCCTAGTGGTTGGCTGTATCTAGATTATAACGCAGTAGAAGCCATAAGGATACGCAGACACGTAGAAATCCTTCCCAAAATCGCCGCGATTCATTATAATAGGCATTGTAGATTGAAAGAAGGGCTGCTTATGATTGTCGCCATCGAGAACCGTGCCCCTATCAAACTAACCACCGTCCACGATTTTTCCGAGTGCTTCACCCCGTTCCAGGGGGAGGGGCCCGCAGAAGGCAACCTGCTCTCCCGGACACGCGCCACCGTTGAAGCCCCGTCAGGCGAGATTTTGCTGGAAAGCGGGAATATCCTCCACGTGCGGGGCGAAGACGGCCGGGAGCGTATCGCCCACTACCGGGGCGGCAACGTGGACCACGTCGTCGATTTCGACCCTTCCTGGCGGGATGTGCGGCTCATCTCCAAGGAGCCGCTCTTGGAGCGGCACGAGTATTTTCGTCTCTCCGTGCTGTATGCCTACATGCAGCTCGCAAGAGGGCTTCTGACGCTGCACGCGAGCGCCATCCGCCACCGGGGCGAAGCCATTCTCTTCGCCGGCCCCTCGGGCAGCGGCAAGTCCACCCAGGCGAGACTTTGGCAGGAGGCCCACCCCGGAAAAATCGACATCCTCAACGACGACAAGCCCCTCCTCGACCCGGCTTCCGCCCGCGCCTACGGAACCCCCTTCGCCGGCACGAGCCGCAAAAGCCTCAACGCGAGCGCTCCCATCCGCGCGATTGTGCTTGTCGAACCGCGCAGTCGGGACGATGCCCTGCGCCTGGGGAGAGCGGACGCCGCGGCGCGGCTGTATGCTCTCGCCATCCGCCCCGACCATGACGCCGAAGGGATGCATCGTTTCTTCCACCAGCTGGAGAAACTGCTCGATAAGGTTCCCATCTACCGCCTTTGCTGCACCCCCACACCCCAGGCCGTCTCGACGTTGAAAGCGGCGCTTGAAAAGGAGACCAGACAATGAAGATCAAACCCGGATACGTCCTCCGCCGCCTCGACGACGAAGCGCTCGTCGTCCCCACCGGCGAATCCTCGATCCACCGCCGCCACTACATCCGTCTCAACGAGAGCGGCGCCGTGCTTTTCGAGGCGCTCGGCGAGGAGAGAAGCGAAGCGGAGCTGATCGACATCCTGCAGAAAAGCTACTCCATCGAGGAAGCGACCGCCCGCGAAGCGGTCGAACATTTCCTTGAATCTTTGCGGAGCCACGACTTGCTCGATGAGTGAACGCGTCGATGCCGACGAATTCCGCGACGTCGTCGCGAGCACCCTGCAAGAGGGAAAGCCGCTCCGCCTCAAAGTGACGGGGTCCTCGATGCGCCCGCTCTTCAAGGACGGTCGGACCCGTGTCGAGCTCGCGCCCCCCGGAAGGCTCAAACGCTACGACATCGTGCTCTTCGAGCGGGAAGGACGTTTCTTTCTGCACCGCATCGTGCGGATGGGCGCGGGGCGGGCGCTGACGCGGGGCGATTTCAACGTGCGTCCCGACGGCACGGTGCCGTTGGATGACATCCTCGGCAAGGTCGTGCGCGATGGCGTCGACACCCTGAAGCCGACTGAAAGGCGGAGCCAACGCGCCTTCGCCCGGCTCTGGCACGGGATGGGCCCTCTGCGCCGGCTGCTGGTCAGGGTGCTGCGCCGATTAAGGAGGCCAGATGATGCACACACAAGACCCTAGACGCTGGCTCTTCACCCGCTATCGGATTCTGCTTGCGCCGATCCTGCTGGTCTCCGCGCTCAGCGCCGTGATGGGCGTGAGCGCGGTGCTGTTTGCGTTCTTCTCCAAGCAGGTGCTCGATGCGGCCGTCGCGGCGGATGAACGCTTGTTCGTCGCCGCGGCGGTGACGCTGCTTGTGCTGCTGGTGATCCAGATTCTCGCGAAGCTTTCGCACAACTACCTCAAGGCGCGCTTCGAGAAGCGCGCCGACCTCTCGCTCACCCGTGCGCTGTATGAACGGGTGCTCGAAGCAAAGCTGCCCGCCGTCGAACGCGAACATTCGGGCACGCTTATGAACTACCTGCAAAGCGACGTGCGCACCATCAGCGAAGGACTGCTCGGCATCGTGCCGCGGGCGGTCTTTCTCTCGCTGCGGTTTCTTTTGGCGGTGGGTTTCCTCTTGTATCTCGACGCGCGGTTCGCCGGCGTCTTCCTCGCGGTGGGCATCCTCGCGATCGGCTTCAGCCTGCTCATCCGCCGCGCGATCAAGGAGCGGCACAACACCGCGCAGGACGCGGAGGCTCACGTGCGGCGGCACATGCAGGAGAACCTCACCCACCTGCCGCTCATCAAGGCTTTCGAGGCCGAAACACATACCCTCGATGAGCTCGTTAGGCGCCAGCGGGGCTACTTCGGCGCCTTCTTGCGCAAGAAGCGTCTGACGGTGGGGGCGGGTACCGCTTTCGCCGCCTTCTTCGCCTTCGCCTACGCGGCGGCGCTGGTGTACGGGGGCTATCAGATCG
>PULR01000015.1 GCA_003551005.1 Mollicutes bacterium | reverse complement strand
TCCCCACTTCAGAACTGGTCGAAGAGGTTAGGGCTGTTAAAACCGAGGAAGAAATTCAAAAAATTATCCAGGCCTGTAAAATTACCGACAGTTCATTTTCACATATTCTGGATTTTATACAACCAGGGGCTAGAGAGAAAGATATAGCTCTTGAACTGGAATATTATTTAAAGCAAAACGGCTCCGATGATTTTGCAGCGGATATTATTTTTGTATCCGGATATAGAACTACCCATCAGCATGGAAGACCTTCGGAAAAACGTCTGGAAGAAGGCGACTTTATCGTTATGGACTGGGGAGGTGTTTATGAGGGTTACTGCTGCGATGTGACAAGAACTGTGATTGTGAGTAAAGCAACGGAAAAACAGATCCGGGTTTACAATACCGTACTTGAGGCCCACAGAAGGGCTGTGAGTAATTTAAAAGCGGGAATAAATACCAGTGAGCTCTGCAGTGCAGCCAGGAGTATTATTGAGGAGGCAGGCTACGGGGAATACACTGGTGATGGATTGGGCCATGGGCTGGGGCTGGAGGTCCATGAAAAGCCTGGAGTGGGTACTTCGGAGACGATCTTACAGGAAGGAAATGTGGTTACCATTGAGCCCGGTATATATATCCCTGGCTGGGGAGGAGTTAGAATAGAAGATACGGTAGTTATACGCGAAGATAGCTGTGAGGTTCCGGTGAAATCCTCCAAAGAACTAATGGTCATTGATAGTTGAGATTGTCCAGGGTCCCTTTTTAAATACTGAGTGTTAGGGCTCACGACATGGGTTACAGATAAGGCTCAAAACATAGGTTACACTTTTCCAGATAATGGATTGTTTTAAGGGCTACAAAGGCTCAAAACATCGGTTACACCTAAAGGGCATTTAGGGCTCACGACATAGGTAACACTTCACCAGGTATCTAAACCATTTCTGAGGTGGTTTAGATGCCCAATCAAGAAACAATCCGTAAACAAGCAATACAGCGTCGTCTAGCTGGAGAATCCGTAGCCGGTATTTGTGAGGATCTGGACCGCAGCAGAAAATGGTTCTACAAGTGGTACAAGCGCTATGAATCAGGGGATCCAGAATGGTATAAGAACAAGTCCAAAGCACCGAAAAACAAACCACAGAGTATTGACCCAGAGCTGGAGAATGCAATCATCTCCGTAAGAAAACAACTGATGGAAAAGAAGTTCGCTCAGATTGGCCCACAGACCATTGATTGGGAACTGCGCAGGATGGGGATGACACCCCCTTCTCAGGCCACGATTAAAAGGGTTATCGAGCGCCATGGGCTGAAAAAACTTACACAAGAGTATCAAAGAAAAGGTACACCCTATCCCAACCTGCCAGTCTGGTTTCCCAATACTCTACACCAGGTTGATTTCTGGGGCCCCCGATACATCACTGGTGATGGCAGATTTTACAGCCTCAATGTTATGGATGTATATACAAGGCGGGTTAGTACCTATCCGGATCGACACCGAAACAGCGAGACAGCTCTTAAGGGCCTTATTAGAGCCTGGGAGACGCTTGGAGAGCCAGAATTCATACAGTTTGATAATGCCCTTGCTTTCCGGGGCAGCAATCGCCATCCTCGTTCTTTCAGTAGTGTCATCAAGTGGTGTTTATACAACAAGATACAACCGATATTCATCCCTCACAGTGAGCCTTGGCGTAATGGACATCTTGAGAGGTTTCATGACAAGCTAGAAAAGCAGTTTTTTCGACAGATTACTTTTTCCAGTTATTCACATCTGTGTTCCGAAATGGAGAAATTCACTGAGTATCACAACTGGCATCACCATTACAGTCCACTGGGAGGACGTACTCCGATAGAAGTTTACGAAAGAGACAAATTATGGAATTTCAACTCCAGTTATTCTATCCCCAATAACTTCCAGCTTGATGATGGTTTTATTCATGTTGTAAGACTTATTCGTAGCGACCTTAAGCTTAATGTATTCAGTGAAACCTTCCCGGTACCAGAGGAGTTGGAGTACGAATATGTGGTGGCAACTATCTGTACGAAAGACCACTTTATACGAGTGTATAACTGTGACAGAGAATTACAGTTTACTATACCCTATCGTCTTTCAGCGAGAAAAGTGTAACCCATGTCCTGAGCCTTTTGGGGCCTTAGCCCCGGGGGTACCCCCGGGGCCCCTGTAACCCATGTCCTGAACCTTTTAAGGCCCTTAGAAAGTGTAACCCATGTCGTGAGCTTCAACAAGTAATAATAATGCCATCGGTCCCTAGCACTATTATAGACCTCCCCCGAATGAAGTTCAATTGTTTAAGGCAAGAAAATGATAGCTTAATTTTCCACATGGAACCCGATCGCAGATACAATCCTGTCTGCTCCTACTGCGGCCAACCGGCAACCCCCAACAGAAATCTCAAACGTAAGGTGCGCGATCTGTTCTGTTTCGGAAATGTCACCTATGTTGATTTTAGCTACCGCGAGGTCAGATGTGTACGCTGCGGTGTTGTGATTGAAGGGCTGGAGTTTATCACCCCTTACGCTCGTGTAACCACCCGTCTTGCTGAGGCTGTCGGGGAGCTTTGTAAATACATGAATATCTCCGAGGTAGCAGCGTATTTCCATCTGGACTGGAAAACAGTTCGCAAGATCGATAAACACTACATCAAAAAGCAACTGGATGAGATTCCCCTGGATGAGGTAAGAGTTATTGGTATGGATGAAGTGGCCAAAACTAAGGGATAACGAAAAAATAATTTACCGGACATTGCAGACAAACTAATTCCATCATGACAGCCGTACATTTAGATAAAGTTGCTAAAAAAGGACAGAGTACCCCCTTGGGCTGTCACATCAATTTTTTACATTTTATCATATATGTTATCACCTCCCTCACTGCGAAGAGATTATATTTGAGGAACAGCTCTATAGTTCCAATTTCCCAGAAAGTCATCAAAGATGATCGGCATATTTTCTCTGAAAGCTTCACTAGCTTTTCTGCCTGTTTCGTAAAGCTTATCATTGATTCTGGCAATAACGTTGAGTCCGGTAGTTGTCTTTGTTTTGGCCATTAAATCTTTAACCAGTTCAATACTTTTGAAGACGACACCCTGGCAGGCTCTTGTAACATGGCAAAAAAGGCGGTGATCTATGGGATTATATTTTGAGGTATAGGGCGGATAATGAGCCATTCTGATCTCAACTCCGATCTCATCAGCCAGGTGTTGTAGGTCTTCCTTGAAAATATAATGCCGACTGGAGTTGCTGCCGCCGCCATCAGCGAGCACGAGTATACTCGTGGCATTGGGGTATCTATATCTACCAATTTCATTCCACCAGTTTTTAAGGTTATCACAAGCAAATTCAGAGGTATCCTTGCTGGTACCGATACTTATATAGCCTTCGTCTGCCTTGCAATCATAAATACCATGGGGAATCACAGGGCCGTAACCAAAGCTTGGGAAATCATGGTCATTAACCACGAGTTCACCTTGCATATAAAGTCGGCCTTCACGATAAAAATTACCGAGCTGCTCTTTCTTTTTGGTATCGATACTGATGATAGGATTGTCAGAGGCTTCATACTCAGCTTTTAAAAGGTCAATATTTTTGAACTGATCGTCACGGTTTGCAACTTCCTTCATTGTTTTTTTTTACTGGGTTTACGCCGGACAAAACCGTGCTTTTCTAACAGCTGTTTTACAACATGTTCAGAAGTCTCAAGACCCTCTTGGGACATAAGCTCTGAGATCTCTTTCAGGGTTAGGTTCGTCCACTTTACCTCCTCCTGCATCGGGTCACCGGCAGTATAGGTATCAATGACCCGCAGGAACACTTCGTCGATATCTTCGGTAGTCTCAATGATCTTCTTGCGGCCCCCTCCTTCTTTGCGGATTCTATCGGCAGGGGTTTGCGAACCTTCATTCAGCTCTTCAAGGCCCCGGGATATGGTTTTAGGGTCAACATCGAGGATTTCAGCTATGTATTGTTTGCCGCCCCAACCCAGTTTCATGGTTTCGACCGCCGCATATCTTCTCTTGTCTTTTTCGTTTAAGCTGTCGTAATGGTTTTTCATCAGAGTTTCAACCTTCTTGCTGTATCTTTCCATTATACACACCTCCACTACCGTACGTTAACATAGTGGAGCGTCGTTGTCCAGTTAATATTTAGGGATTATTGGTAAATATGGATCTTGTTCTTCACTCATTCCTAACCGGAATCTCCGACCCACCTGAGCAAAACAGAAACCCGTTCTCAACTTCTGAATATCATACCGGTCCAGATTCACATCGTTATAAAGCGAGGCAAAATACCTTTTGAAAACTTCTGGTTGGTGCAAATCGGGCTTTTCCCGGAGGATAATTCGCGTCTTATCCGTAGCCGTAGTATAAACTCCAGGAGGAAGAATCTCTTCTTCAGGAGTAAAAACAATTACTTCTCCAGAATCCAGTTTACCCTCCCGATTGCAGCGACCTGCG
>PULR01000047.1 GCA_003551005.1 Mollicutes bacterium | reverse complement strand
TGTATACCAGGAGGGGCTGATGTGGCCGGTGATATTGCTGACATTATGGGAATGCCCAAGCCGGAAGAAGGGGTATCCTATATAGCTCAGGTGAAATGTATAGGCTTTGGCGATACCGCTAAGGACAGCTTTATTTATGATGGAGTGCCCAACTGTACTGCAGCATCTGAGTTCTTCGGCGGTTTTAAAGACTGCCAGTATGGTTGCTTGGGACTGGGCACCTGTGCCCAGGTGTGTCCTTTCGATGCCATTACCATGGAAAAGGATAAGCCTGTGGTAGACCCGGAACTGTGTAAGGCTTGTAACAAGTGTGTAGAGTTATGCCCCCGGAGTGTCATTAGCCTTGTAACCTACAACCCTGAAGCTTACGCCGTCCTTTGTAATTCCAGGGATAAAGGTAAGCAAACCAAGGCTTTTTGTCAGGTTGGATGTATCGGTTGTGGGGCCTGTGCCAAGGTCTGTGAAGATGAGGCTGTGACCATGGAAAAAGGCAAGCTGGCCACCATTGACCCGGAAAAATGTACTTCTTGCGCTAAATGTGTAGAGAAATGTCCCAGGCCCATTATTTTCGGTCCGTCATAAAAGTAAACAACAACAAAACTTATGGTGTAGTGAAAAGATGTCCCTGCACCATAAGGTTTTTTATGTCCACCTGGAGGAGAGGGCTTGACATTAAAATCCTTTAGCATATGGAGTGATTATGGTGTCTTCTGAGAAATTTACCCATTTGAACAAAGAAGGACGGGCCCGGATGGTTGATGTGACCGATAAGGAGGACACCCTCAGGGAAGCCTGGGCCTGCGGCAAGGTATTGATGAGTCCCCAAACTTTAAAATTAATAAAAGAGCAGGGATTAAAAAAGGGAGACGTGTTAGGGGTTGCCCAAACAGCAGGGATAATGGCTGCTAAACAAACAGGATGGTTAATTCCCATGTGTCATCCCCTATTTATTACGGAAGCAGATTTAACCTTTGAGTTAAAGGACAAAGGAACAATTGAAATCACCAGCAGGGTTAAGACCAGGGGCAAAACAGGGGTAGAGATGGAAGCTATGACCGCTGTTTCCGTGGCGGCCCTGACTATTTACGATATGTGCAAGTCTGTTGATAAAGAAATTATCATCAAAGAAATATACCTTTTGGAAAAGAAAGGTGGAAAAAGCGGTCATTATAAAAAAAATGAGGGATAGTAATCTAACTTGAAGGTAAAGGGGTTATAAAATGGATGCCGGGCGTTTAAGAACACAAATTGGGACAACAGTGATACTATTTGCTTTCTGGCTAATGATAACCTGGAGCCTGCACTATCAACAGGTTATCGCAGGTTTAATTTGCTGTTTAATTGTAGTTTGGTTTTGCCGAGACATTTTAATTTTCCGGGAAGAAAGGCCTGCCATTACTATTTCAACCATAATAAAAGTAATTAAATTTGTGGTTTTACATTTTATTGCTGTTGTGGAGGCAAATATTCAAGTTGCCAAGATAGTTTTAAGTCCTAAAATGCCCATATCACCAACTGTGATTGAGTTTAAGACCCAGCTAAAAAATGATCTCTGCAAGGTGATCCTGGCCAATGCCATCACTTTAACTCCAGGAACCTTGACTATAGATTTAGAAGATGATGTGTATCTGGTACATGCATTGACCAAGCAAAATGCTTTAGATGTAGTAGACTGGGACCTTGCGGTAAAACTTATGGACATTGAGGGGGAAGAATAATGTTACTGACGGCATTTACCGTTGCCTGTATACTTCTGGTAATTATGACTTTTTTATGTCTTTACCGGGCTTATGTAGGCCCAACTGTGGCAGATAGGGTAATTTCTATCAACGTGATCAGCACAAAAGCTATAGTGATAATGGTATTGGTTTCCATCATATTTCATAAGGAGTATTTTCTTGACATAGCCATAGTTTATGCACTAATTGCTTTTCTGGCAACTATAGCAGTAGCTAAATACCTGCAAAGAGGTGTTTTAGAATAGGAGGGTTTTTATGATATTGGAGGGGATTACTCTTTTTATCCTGGTATGCGGCTTGTTTTTTTTCATGGTAGGACTGATGGGGCTTTTACGCTTCCCTGATCCTTATACCCGCCTTCATGCTACTACCAAGTGCGACACCCTTGGGTTAGGGTTGATACTTTTTTCTTTGATTTTGTATCAGGGGTTAACACCGCCCAGTATTAAACTGGCAATTATTATAGTGTTTATATGGTTAAGTAACCCCACTGGAGCTCATGCCATTGCTAAGGCAGCTCACTCTGTGGATATTCCTATGAAGCTGGTAGAATACCAAGAGAATAAATCGATGGAGGAGGACACCTCTCTATGATGACCGATATATTAAATATGCTGCTGTTATTATTTCTCATCGTTTGTGCTATTAGTGTTGCCAGGATAAGGGACCTCCTGGGTGCGGTCATTATATTTGCCTCTTACAGCCTGGTCATGGCTATTGTATGGCAGCAGCTGGAAGCCCCAGATATTGCCATTACAGAAGCTGCCATTGGAGCAGGAGTTACCAGCCTGTTGTTTATTGCTACCATCAGCAAAACAAGGAGGGAGGAATAATGAGGCTTGTTTTAACCCTGATATTTCTTTTAATGATTTCCCTTATGCTGGTAGCCACGGTTGCGGAGATGCCTACTTTTGGCGATATAGAAAATCCAACCAATAATGAGGTGCCCCAAAGATATATTGAGGGAGCAGTGGAAGAAACGGGTGCGGTCAATGTTATCGCCAGTATAATCATTGACTACCGGGCCTTTGATACCCTGGGGGAAGCCACCGTTCTGTTTGTGGCAATTGCTGCAGCTATGGCTACATTAAAGGGCCATTAATTATTAAAGCAGGTAAAAGGTGAGGTGACAGGCAATTGGAAGATATTATAGTAAGGATGGTAGGTAGAATATCAGTTCCCTTTATTCAAGTATATGGCTTTTATGTTATTCTTCATGGTCATTTAACTCCAGGAGGAAGCTTTTCCGGGGGTGCTATTTTGGGTTCAAGCATGATACTTTTTGCCCTGGTTTTTAACCTGGAAAGGGGGCATAAAAAACTTACCCATGAAGCATCGACTTTATTAGAATGTGGTGGAGCCTCCTGGTTCGCCATACTGGGTCTTGTAGGTGTGTACGCGGGAGTTAATTTTTTAGCTAACCAGGCTGCTGGATTTTATATGGGTATACCTAACACTCTTGTCAGTGCCGGAGCTATTCCCCTCATAACCTTGGGCCTGGGGTTAAAGGTGGCAAGTACTGTTGTTACTTTGTTTTACAGTCTGGCAGAAGTAGAAGGTGATTCACATGATTGATGTAGCCATGAGATTATATGAAAATATGTACTATCTGGTATCGGTAATTCTTTTTGTGATTGGTTTTCACACCTTACTTACCCATTCTAACCTGATCAAAAAGATCATAGGTATGAATATTATGGAAACAGCTGTTTTCCTTTTCTTTGTTTCAACGGGTTATGTCAGGGGGGGCGTAGCACCCATAATTGAACCGGGGGTTGAGCAATATGTAAACCCTCTACCTACTGCCCTGATTCTTACAGGTATTGTGGTCGCGGTAAGTGTGACAGCCTTTGCTTTATCCTTAATAGTAAAGCTATATGAAAGTTACGGCACGCTAGATGCTGAAGAAATTATGCGGATAAGGAGTACTGAACTATGAGCACCTTTATTAATATAATTGAAGGACATTTGCCTGCTCTTATTATTGTAGTTTTTCTATTAATGTCATTCATTACCCCCATTTTTGATATCTGGAAAAGAAACTGGTGTTCCTATCTGGCTTTATTTGCCCATTTTGTAGCTTTGGGATTTATAGGCTTTCTAACCTGGAAGGTTAATAACGAGGGAACCATTAGTTACCATTTGGGAGGGTGGCCTCCACCCTGGGGGATTGAGTTTGTTGTTGATTATCTTGCTATTTTTATGATGATAACTGTCGGAGTAGTAAGTACTTTGATTTTGCTCTTCGCTACCGAAGATGTGAAGCATGAGCTGAAAGATAAGGTTAGTGGATGGTATTATACCCTTTATTTATTATTAATAGCCTCTTTAATGGGACTGGCCGTTACCAACGATTTCTTTAATATGTTTGTCTTTATGGAAATCGGAGCTATTTCAGCTTGCGGGATAATTTCTATTAAAGAAGACAGGGCGTGTATTGAAGCCAGCTTAAAATACCTTATTTTAAGTTCTGTTGGTACCGGTTGTGTGCTGCTGTCCAGTGCCCTTCTTTACATGATTACGGGTCACTTAAATTTCTCCTTTGCAGCAGCGGGACTGGAAACTGCTATGTATATTTATCCCAATAATGTACTGGTAGCTTTAGCCTTGTTCTCAGCGGGGTTAATTGTTAAAGCTGCTTTATTCCCTCTCCATGTATGGTTACCCGATGCCCATTCCTCAGCTCCATCTCCCTCCAGTGCTGTTCTTTCGGGCCTGGTGATCAAACTTTATGCAGT
>PULR01000003.1 GCA_003551005.1 Mollicutes bacterium | reverse complement strand
TCAGCCAGGGCTCTCAGCTTTTCTTTCTTGTTCACTTTTGGTTTTCTTCCCATAAAGAAATCCCCCTAAAGTAGTCTGCATGTTATTTTTTTGCAGTGTCTACTTTAAGGGGATCATATCATTGATGGGGACCCTTGGTCTGCGTTTAGAATTCGTCTTCAATCACATCGATAACGTAGAGTGCGCCTTCTTTGCTGAGGATATCCTCGTCATCCTCCATGTAGTGCTCGTCGTCGATGGGTTGATCTTCAACGATCTGATAGACATCTTCGAATTCTTCTGTGACGATGTTGCGGACGATGACGGACGTGAGGACCGTCTCCCGCTCGGTCTGGTCAAGCTCCGCGATGGCTTCAGCATCGAATTCCGCATCCGTGAAGTCGCCGGCGACGACCGCGGCGGCGAGGATGAAGTCGCGGAGCTCAGGATAATCGGTATCCGCGCCGTTGGACGTAATCTCATAGCCCACATCAAACTTCTCGACGAGGACGATATCCGGGATTTCGTCGCCGACAACGGCGTTGTTGAGCATGTCGCCAGCGGTCAGGTGCAGCGAGGAGCTTTGGAACAAGGTGTCGAGGTCCTCTTCGTCGAGGGCGGTGATGACACTGGAGTCGATATCATCCTCGAAATCGCCAAGGTCGAGGACTCTGAGGCCGGTAAGCAAATCGCGAAGCTCCGGCTCTTCAATGGATTCCATGGTTCCAAGGGGGTCATTATCGGGGTCATCAAGCGCCAGATCCCACTCATCGCGGATATTCTCTTCATTTCGGTGGATGTTCGGCACCGCGAGTGTCGGAGAGAAATCTTCTGTCTCGCCGTCGACAGCGTGCTCGAGGATGTTTTCGGATAAGGTCGCGTGAACGATCGTCGAGGCCATCAAAACGTCAAGCAGGTCATTGAAGTCATCATCGTCCTCGACGAATACGGTTCCCGGGCCGATGTCGACTGTTTCCAGATCGTCGAGTCCGAGTTCATCCAGCGCTTCAAGGAGTTTTTCAAGTTCACCGCGGTCGATGTAGGTCAGCTGATAGGTATCCTCGGTTTCTTCTTCGTAGACATCCCAGCGGACCTTCTCGCCGTTACCGATGGTCTCTTCAGGGACGAAGAGCGCCCCTTCGGCGAGATCGAAGACCTGTTCGGACAGCGTGGCCTGAAGGATGTTGGAAGCCAGCAGGGTGTCGGGTTCGGTGAAGACCGCCTCCAGATCAATATCGCCATCATACGTCCGGACATCGTCGACACCAAGCAGATCCAGAGCTTCGAACAGGGCGGTGACTTCATCGAGAGTCAAGTACTCGACAGTGGTGTCGCGGTCGCGGTAGCCGCCGTCCTCAGTGTCTCCAAGCGAGATCCGGACTTCCTCGCTCATGTCTTCGGTGAAGAAGGGGACCTGTATGTGTCCGTCGTCGCCGACGTCGATTGTCTGTCTTGAAAGTGTCGAATGCAGGATGGCGGACTCCATGAGGTCATCAAGCAGATCGTCTTCCACGATGGTCGCGATCGACAGTTCGCCTTCAAAATCCGAGACGTCATCGATGCCGAGGATGTAGAGAGCTTCCGTCAAGGCCTCAAGCTCGAACTCTAGGACGTATTCGAAGGTCGTATCCGGTTCGCCGGTGAACGCGTCGTCATCCTCTTCACCGACAATAGCGCGAATGAGGGTTTCGGTGCGGTCGTAGTGGGGGACCGTGACGGTCACGTTCTCGTCTTCATCAAGGGCGACCAGCTCATTCGAGAGCGTGCCGTGGAAGATCGAGGAAGCCAGGATGTCGCTGAGGAGTTCCTCCTCGACAATCTGGGTGATGCTGATCTCTCCGTCAAAGTCATCGAAGTCTGTAAGTTCAAGAGCAAGCAGCGCAAGAATCATGGCGTCGATTTCCTCGCTGACAATGTATTCAAAATCCGTTTCCTCGGTCGCATCTCCTGTTTCTATGCGGGTTGCATCTCCCGTATCCGCATAATGCGGAACGTAGAGGGGTTGCTGTTCATCGTCGCTACGTTCGCGAAGTTGCTCTGAGAACGTGGCCTGAAGAACGGCGCTTGAGACAAAGTCTTCACGCTTGTCGTCGTCCTCGAGCTCGGCGATGGAAATGCCTTCACCATCGAAATCGTCGAAGTCCGTCAGCTCGATGGCGATCAGGGCGAGAATCATCGCATCAAGTTCATCGCTGGAGATGTACTCGAAATCGGTCTCCTGTCCCTCATCGCCCGTGGCGATACGAACCTCCGTCGCATCATCTTCGGCGTAGTGGGGAACAGCGAGACTGGCGTCTGGTTCTCCAGCTTCTTCAATCAGCTGCTGGGAGAACGTGGCCTGAAGAACGGCGCTTGAGACAAAGTCTTCACGCTTGTCATCGTCTTCCAACGGTTCGATGGAGATATTCTCGCCGTCGAAATCATCAAAATCGGTCAAATCGATCGCAATCAGTGCGAGGATCATTGCATCGAGTTCATCGCTGGAGATGTATTCGAAATCGGTCTCTTGTCCCTCATCGCCTGTGGCGATACGAACCTCCGTCGCATCATCTTCGGCGTAGTGGGGAACAGCGAGACTGGCGTCTGGTTCTCCAGCTTCTTCGATCAGCTGCTGGGAGAACGTGGCCTGCAGGATGGCGCTGGCGACAAAGTCCTCACGCTTGTCATCGTCTTCCAACGGTTCGATGGAGATGTTCTCGCCGTCGAAATCATCAAAATCGGTCAAGTCGATCGCAATCAGTGCGAGGATCATTGCATCGAGTTCATCGCTGGAGATGTATTCGAAATCGGTCTCTTGTCCCTCATCGCCTGTGGCGATGCGAACCTCCGTCGCATCATCTTCGGCGTAGTGGGGAACAGCGAGAGATGCGTCCGGCTCGTCGCTTTCCTCAATCAGCTGCTGGGAGAACGTCGCCTGAAGTATGGCGCTGGCGACAAAGTCTTCACGCTTGTCATCGTCTTCCAACGGTTCGATGGAGATATTCTCGCCGTCGAAATCATCAAAATCGGTCAAATCGATCGCAATCAGCGCGAGAATCATCGCATCAAGTTCATCGCCGGAAATGTATTCAAAATCGGTGCCGTCCCCCTCGTCGCCGGTCGCAAGCCGCAATGGGGTTTCATCTTCTTCATAATGCGGGACGGCGAGAGATGCGTCCGGCTCGTCGCTTTCCTCAATCAGCTGCTGGGAGAACGTCGCCTGCAGGATGGCGCTGGCGACAAAGTCCTCACGCTTGTCATCGTCTTCCAACGGTTCGATGGAGATGTTCTCGCCGTCGAAATCATCAAAATCGGTCAAATCGATCGCGATCAGGGAGAGAATCATCGCATCGAGTTCGTCGCTCGAGACATACTCGAACGTGGTATCCTCGTCTGCAAACTCGGGATCCTCCGTTTCGCCCGTGGCGATGCGGATATCCGTTGAGTCATCGTCGGTGTAGTGGGGAACGGCGAGCGCGGCGTCGGGTTCGTCGCTCTCTTCGATTAGCTGCTGGGAGAAGGTCGCCTGCAGGACGGCGCTATTGACAAAGTCCTCACGCCTATCATCGTCTTCCAACGGTTCGATGGAGATGTTTTCACCGTCGAAATCGTCAAAATCCGTCATCTCGATGGCGATCAGGGAGAGAATCATGGCGTCGATTTCACCGCTCAAGACGTATTCAAAATCGGTGCCGTCCCCTTCGTCGCCTGTTTGAAGCCGCAGAAGGTTCCCGTCCTCATCATAATGCGGAACGGCGAGCTGCGCATCTTCTTCCGCCGCCATGTCGATCAGCTCCTGGGAGAGCGTGGCCTGCAGAATCGAGCTGGCGGTGAAGTCGGCACGGTGTTCATCATCTTCTAAGTTGCCGAGGTCGATGGTGTCTTCGTCGATATCCTCGACATCGTCAAAACCAATACGGATCAAGGCCAGCAGCGTCCGGTCGAGTTCATCACGGTCGATGTATTCGAAACTGGTGTCCTCCTCTTCAAAAGCCGGGTCCTCGCTCTGGCCGGTGACAATGCGAATCATGGCATCGTCATGTTCATCATAATGGGGCACGACGAGTGGGGCGCCGTCTTCATTGCCCTCTTCTTCCTCAGCCAGATCAAGCATCACTTCGGAAACCGTGGCCTGAAGAATGGCGGACGCGACAACGGTGGCTCGGTCTTCATCGTCCTCCAAGGTGGCGAGGTCGATCTCGGGATCGATATCGTCAAGATCGTCGAAATCTCCGACGACGTCGACGGCATGAACAAGATTCACCAGTTCGCTTTTCAGGATATAGGTGGTGGCTTCGTCGTTCTCCCCGACCTTGATACGTAATTCTGCTTCCTCCTGGGTGTAATGGGGGACGACAAGCGACGTCTCGTCCGGATCGGCGTCATCGGCGATGTCAATCATGGTCGTCGAGAGCGTCGCGTGAAGGATGGCGGATTCGAGCATGGTGTCGATGTTGTCGGTGATTTTCTCAAGCGAAAGGTCCTCGACGTCGTCGAAGGACTCCAGCTCGAGTGAGACAACCGCCCGCAGGATGGCGGTGAATTCCGAGCGGTCGATGTATTCGAGGTCGTCTTCCTCATCATAGGTGCGGACGGAATCGCCCTCGACGTCGTAATGGGGCACATTCACGGGAGCGTCCTCTTCCTCGGTCAGATCGAGAAGCGTCGTCGAGAGCGTCGCGTGAATGATATCGGAGGCCAGCAGGGCGTCCGATTTGTCTTCATCGAGTTCGCCCGGCTCGTCCTCTTTTTCCAGACTCTGAAGCAGCGTCGTCTCGAGCTCGTCGAACTCCAGATCCTCGAGCTCAAGAGCCATGAAGGCGCCGTATAACTTGTCGAGTTCGCCGCGGGAGACGACATCCAGCGGCTCTTGGTCCACGGTCAATTCTTCACGCGCTTTTGTCGGGATCGTCAGTTCATCCCCATCAAGCGCCATCAGCTGCTCCCCGGCCGTATGGGCAAGGATATCGGAGGCCAGCAGGGCGTCGAACGCATTCTCATCGATGACAAGCAGGGTCTCGACATCGGGTTCGTCGAAATCGATGTCGGCCGCCAGCCGCATCAGTTCGTTGACAGCCAGCAGCAGGTTCCTAAGCTCGCCTTTCTCGGTGATCTCGTCGTCCTCGTCGAGTTCATCGAACCAGACGATGTCGTCGTGGACCGTCAACTCCTCCACAGCCTCGAAGTCGCCTTCCCCGGAGAGCACATTCTTGAGTGCGTGGCTGATGAGCAGCGAATCGAGCGCAACCGTGGTGTCCACGCCGGCGATGGCGCCGAGAATGGTATCGAAGCTGCCTTCCTCGAGGTCGGCGAGCGTAATCTCGGTATCAAGGATTTCACCGGCCAACGCACCGAAAGCCCGGAACTCATCGTCCCATTCCAGCCCCTCCGGAACGGTCACGACCGCCTCAAAATTGCCACCGGCCTCTCTCAGGAGCGGTTCAATCGCGACATAGGCGGACATCGTGACCAGATCGGATTCGGCCAGCGAATCGAAAAGACCACGGACTTCATCACCATCGAAGGTGACCGTCTCATAATCCGGGTCCTCTTCAAGCAGTCCGGCATTGTGGACGATCTCGAAACCGGTCTTGACAATCGCGCCGAGCTGGAAGACTTCGTCGTCCCAGGCGATGTCGTAGAGTTCCGCCTGGACATCTTCAGGCAGCTCGACCTCCAGGTAATCCGCACCGATTTCAATACCGAGCGGGATGAGGGCGGTGAAAAGATCGGAATTGCTCAAGGAGCCGAATACGGACTCGATGTCGTCCGGGTCGATGTCGGCCAGGTTCTGGGTCTCAGCATACTCGCTGTCGACCGCGACGCTTGTGATGTCGCCGACAATGGAGAGTTCTTTTCGGAACGAGACCTGTCGATCCTGGTATTCAAAAGAGAAAATCTCATCGAACAGCAACAAGTGCAGCGGCATGCCCTCAGGCATCTGCGGCGTCTCGATCCACAGCGCATCGGCGGCGATGGCGAAGGGGTTGCTTTCATAACCTTCGACCATGGCGCGCGCCTCATCGATTATTTCTTGCGTATCTTCGGGAATCAAGGGGTCATCGTTCGTCTCGGCCAGGGATGGCGAGTCGCTCGAGAGCGTCGTGGCTTCCTGTTGCGTGTCATAGACGGTTGCGTCCAGCACGCCGAGGAAGCTTCCGGCGATGTTCATCAGCCCGCCGATGAAGATCAGCATGACAAACACCGTGACGGCGCCATTCAACACACCGACCGCCGAACCAAGCAGACGACGGCGCTTCTTGCCATGCTTCTTCTGGTTCTTGAAAATAATCAATCGCACAATCCAGAAGAACAGATGATAAAGCAGCTTGAAGACAGTAAAGTAGAGGATGAACCACACGATCTTGAGCGCGAACATGCCCAGCGCTTCCGCGAAGGCCAGGAACTCGGGATTTTCAAGGGTGCCGCCGAGGGTATCACCAAGCAATGACTCCAGCAGCATCGGCAGCGCCTCGGAGAGACTGCCGGCCCCGGCGATCGCCGGCTCCACGTTCGCCAGCTGTCCGATAGCAAAGCCCAGTTCGGCATTCCAAAGCAGACGCACCACGGGGGTGAGCGTCAGGAAAAAGACCGCATAGAAGATGACTTTCAGAATCAAGGCGTACACGGAGTTCCGGAATCCTCTCAGAAGGCCGAAAAGGGCCCCCAGCACAATGAAAAGCGCAAAGAGTCCAGTAAAGATCAGTTGATAGTCGAGGCCTTCGGGAAGGTCTACCATCATACGTCATCCCTTTCTTTATGAAAACGTTAAATCAGGGAAAGTCTTAAGCAACTCTTATATATTCTTTATTATATCGTAAGTGATGATGTTTCGATAGTCAAAAAGCATCCGAAATGTTTCGCATCCTCAGCGAAGCGCGGCATGCTCCTTCGCGATGCGGGCGGCGAGATAGGCGTTGTTGCGGGCGAGGGCGAGGTTCGCCTCAAGGCTTTTGCCCCCCGTCTTCTTCTCGATGGCCGAAAGCAGGGCCGGAGTCAGCGCCTTCCCCTGCACGCCCCGGTGACGTGCATCCTCTAAAGCCTTCTCGATGATGCCGTCAATATAGGATTTGTCCAGTGCCGCCGATCTGGGAATCGGGTTGGCGATCACCATGCCGCCAGGGAGATGGAGATTCCGTTTTTGCTGCATCAAGCGGGCGATGGCCGCCGGTGTATCCAGGCGCAATGGAACCGCAAGTCTGCTTTCGCGGCTATAGAAGGCCGGCAGTTCATCGGTTTGATAACCGATAACTTCGACGCCTTTCGTCTCGAGATATTCCATTGTCAATGGCAAATCCAGGATCGCCTTTGCACCCGCACAGACAACCGCGACCGAGGTATCGGCGAGCGTCTCGAGATCCCGCGAGATATCGAAAGTCTCATTCGCTCCGCGGTGCACGCCGCCGATGCCGCCCGTAGCGAAGGTGAAGATGCCGGCGCGTTCGGCAATCACCATCGTCGCGCTGACGGTTGTCGCCGCGGAAAGCCCCTGCGTCGTCGCGTAAGCCAGGTCCCTCGTCGAGGCTTTGAGAACGGAGGAATCCTCGGCCAGACGTTTCAACTCATCCTCTGTGAGCCCGACCCGGATGATGCCATCCAGAACGGCGATGGTCGCCGGGATCGCACCTTCCTGACGGACTTCCGCCTCGAGGGCCCGGGCGACCTCCAGATTGCGGGGATAGGGGAAGCCATGAGCGATAATCGTCGATTCGAGAGCCACCACGGCACGGCCTTCCGATAGCGCTTCGGCAACGGAATCATCGATCTGCATTCGATTCATTGCTTATCCTCCTCATCTCATCTTGAAGGGTCTGTTCATTCATCCAACCCCCCGCCTGGTTGGAACGCAGATTGATCGCTGCGGCCGCCGTGCCTGCGAGCAAGGGGTCCAAATCTTCATGCAGGGCGTGGATGGCGCCGGCGAAAAAGGCGTCCCCGGCACCGACCGCACTTCCGATGCGACCGCTCGGAGCTGGAAGATACCGGGTCCCGCCTTGAGTACGGTAGGCGTAAGCCCCGCCTTCTCCTTCTGTCAGGAACAGCCACTCAAGCGCACCGCCGAATAGAGCGCCGGCAGGTGCCTGATTTTCCTTTTGCAGGCTATCAAGCTCGAGCCGGGTGGTCTTCAACGCGCTCAAGGAGTGAAGAACCTCCTGCAGGCGCGGCGCTTTGGCGGCAGAGATGGAATCGGCATACATCGTGGAGGCGTACGTGGCGATCCGTTTCAGAATATCCGCATCGAGATTCGCATCCACGATGACACCGTCCGCTTCAGAAAGCCGCTCGGCCCGTGCATCCACATCCGCCTCAGCAAGCCTGAAATCGGCGTCCGAGACGCCGAAGAACCCATCCCCCTCCGAATCCCTTACAGAGGCGAAGACACAAGTGCGTTCGACCTTGATCGCATCAAAAATCGCCTTCCCTTCCAGGGACTTCAAAAGGAAAGACCCGAAGTGATCATCCGCCAGCGGCGCGACGAGGCGGACCTGATGATTCAGATTGGCTAGGTTCTCCGCCAGGTTGCGCGCCACACCGCCCGGAGACCATGCGATCCTCCCGGGAACGCAATCGCCGCTTTCCACAGGGCCGGATGGTTTGATATCCAGATCGACGTTCGCGCCGCCGATGACAATGAAATGCGCCACGGCACCACCTCCTGTGGCTCCATCATACCACGCTTCGCTATTCGGTGCATCCTTTGCGCAGCCGTGAAGTTTGCATAAAAAAAGAGCCCGCGCGGGCTCTTTCAGGCTGCTTCAGGTCGCCGCCTGCGGGTGTCTATCCTCGTGGAACCGTCGTTTGATGGTGCGCATCTCGTATCCGAAGACGATGAGCGAACCCACACCGACAAGCACGTCTGTGGCGAAGAATGTCCACCAGATTCCCGTGACGCCGAAAAGGGTGGTCAGCAGAAGCGAAATCGGCACGAACAACAGGAATCTCCTCGCCACCGCGATGATGAACGCACGGAACGGATAGCCCATCGCCTGATAGATGCTTGAGATCATGAACGGGAAGACCGCGAGTGAAAAGCCGGCGGCGACAATGCGGAAGGCGAAAGCGCCGCTCGCGATGAACGCGGGGTCCGCTTCGGGGCTGAACAGGGTGAAAAGCGGTTCAGCGAAGAACATCACCATCACGAAGATGAACACAAAATAACCGAGCATGATCTTCACGGCGAAAAGTATCGAGGTGTACAAACGCCGGAAGAACTGCGCGCCGTAGTTGAAGCCGACAATCGGTATCAGCCCCTGCACGATACCGAACCCCGGCATCAGCGTAAACCGCATGAGGCGGTTGATCACGCCATAGATGGAGATGAACATCGCCGCCTGCCCGGCGGGAGCGTGCAACCCGATGAGGTTGTTGACGATCACGACGAGAACCCCACCGAGCGCCACACGGACGAACGAGGGGAACCCGACGGTGAAGATTTCACGAACCATCGAGAAGTCCACATCGAAAATCGAGGCGAGGCTGAGGCGCAACGACGACTCGGGACGCAGCGCCATGACAAGGATGTAGCCGAACGAGGCCGTCTTGGCGATGGCCGTGGCGGTCGCGGCGCCGCGGACCCCCATGCCGAGCCCCCAATCGAAGATGAGGATGGGGTCCAGAAGGATGTTGAGAATGGCGCCGATCATCAAGGAGATCATCGCCACCCGGGCTCTTCCTTCCGCCCGGGTGAGATGGTTGAAGGATATCGAGAGTGAAAAGGGGACCAGCGCGATGAGGATGATGCTGAGGTAGTCTCTGGCATAATCGATGTTCTCATCGACTGCACCGAAAAGCTGCAGTAAATCATCAATGAACACGTAGGAAAGAATCGATATCGAAACGGACAGCGTCACATTGGCCAGCAAGGCCATGTTGACGACCCGTCTCATGGTTCGCTTATCATCCCGTCCATAGGCACGGGAAAAAATCGACGCACTGCCGATGCCGATCATCAGACCCGTCGATAGAATGATCATGTGGATCGGATATGCGATGGACAAGGCGCCGATGGCGACCTGTCCGACACCTTGGGCGACGAAGAACGTATCGATGAGATTGTAAAGCGCATTGAAGACCATCGCCGCGATGGCAGGCGCCGACAGTTTGAGCAACAAACGATGTACGTTCATGTTGCTGAGCATGTCACTGCGTTCTTGTTCGTCAAGCTTCATGATGTCTCACCCGAAGTCAATTATAACACGCTCGAATAACATGTAAACAGTTGTACATCGCTTACATCCTAAATTCGGACTAGACCGCTGAATGTCGGCCTACTCCGACCTTGAGAACCAGGAAAAGAGTCCGACAGCATCCCCGGCTTCCAGATCCTTGACTTGATAGACCATTTTACTCGGAGCGGAGACGACCGTCTGCTGGATCGTCGCCAGCCGCCGCAAACGCTGCAGGATGTTGCGGTTCACGGCAAAGGCCTGTATCTGCGGGCGGGCCACACGCCCTGTCGTCCGTGACAGCACGCGGCTGCGCGTGATGAGACGGTCGTTATCCAGGGCATAACCGGCATCCTTGTAGCGCAGCCACGCAAGCGCGAACAACGGCGGTGCAAGCACCAGCCCCAACCAGGCCAAGGGATGAAAGTAGGCTCCGATCGGAACCACGAGCAGGGGCGCGAGTCCTCTGAAGAGATATCGCCGCAGAGCTCGCGGGGGAATCTCGTTCAACGATCCGCGATAGACGAACGACGGCAACGTTTGTGCAAGCATGTCATCCACTTGATTGCGCCGCAACAGCGGAAACAACGTGACACGTGTGCCCTCGTCGTAGGCGCTTCCGCCCGCGACTTCAAGCTCCACAGTCGCGAAACCGAACGGCTGGCGGATGATGCCCTCAATAATTGAGACCGCCTGGACCCGATACAGCTTCAGCGAGAGCTGCCGGCGGATGATCAACCCGTGGGTGATCTGCAGTTCCTCACCGTCGAAATCGACAGTGAAAAAAGCGTAGCGGATGATGTAGCGGACAATCGAGACAATCCAGGAAGCAAGGAAGAAGGAGAAGAGAACCAAGGCCAGAACCAGCAACGCCGCACCGATGCCGGCAGTGACGACGTCCTCGATCCAATCATCCGGAATCAGAAAGAAGAATTGAGAGAAGACGGCCAGGGCGATCGACATCACCACACCGACACCGCCCGAGGTCATCCCCGCCACGAACAGTGTCTTCAGATCGGCATGGTAGAGGCCCGTTTCCTTTTCCTCCACATCTTCTTCTTCCCCGGAATTTTCTTTTTTGGACCCTTTCAGTTCCGCCTGAAGGGCGCGTGCCGTGGGCAGCGTCAGGGCTTCCACCTTGATCTCGGGTTCCTGATAGCCACCGGCTGTCTCGATGTTCAGCGTCGCCAGCGAGAACGCACGATAAATCAGCCCGGCGCGCAGGTTGACTGTCTGAACGCGCTCACGCTTGATGTGACGATGTTTCTTGATGAAACATCCGGACTTGGTGTGCAGGGCGTTGTCCTGATAATAATACCAGAAGAAAAACCAGCGCCAAAGCGCAACGATCACGCTCAATGCGAAAAGACCCGCCACGGCGAGTAAAATCCACCAGCTCCAGACGAACCCCTGATCCAATCCGCGAACGACGAACACCGCCGCGGCAGGCAGCAGCATATGACGCAGTCCCTTGAGCGCATTGACCAGGATGACAAGCGGGTGCTGACGGCGCGGCTCAGACATCTTCATCACTGAGACGTGCCAATCCGGCAATCTGTCCTCTCAGCGTCTGTGCGGTTTCTTGCTTGAGGGCGGGAATCTTGTGGGTCGTCGCGGCGGTCGAGACCGAGAGCGTCGCCAGATTGAAAAGCCTGAGAATCGGTCCGTGTTCGGTATCGACGTGCTGGATGCGCGCCATCGGTATGAGCGAACGCTTGATGACAATCAAGCCGTATTGGATGTCCACTTCTTCTTCCCGGATTTCGTAGCCCCAATAGATCATCCGCACTTCGGGGATGATGACGATGGTAACGATGCCGAAAAGCGCCGTCGCCGCAATCAAAGCGGGACCGATGAAGCGGGGGCCTTCGCCGAGGAATACATAATACGCCACCGGTACGATCAGCGAAATGATGAAATACAAGACGCCTTTGATGCGCCAGGCGTGTCGGGCGCTTGGGTGCATGCGGTGCTTGGGTCTGCCAAGAGCCATGCGTTTGCCACCTTTCCGTGTCTGTGTTGTTGGTCGTGAATTGCGAGTCCTGTTCGGTTCGTTATTATAATGATAGCACACAGCGATACCTGTGCAAAGCACTTAATTAAGGCTTGCAGGAAAAGTCAAAAAGATATGTAAAGTCGCTTTTCTTGAAAATCACGGGAACCGGATAGAGCGGATTCGCTTCCCCTTTGGCATGCCGCGTTAGGAAGGCGGTATCCGGACGGCTGCCGATACGCAGCCGTTCAGGAAGGCCCAGTCGTTCGCGCAGGCCGTCGACGGCCTCGATGAACGCTTCGGCGCGGTTGGTGGTGTCGAGTCCGTCGACCGGCAGGTCGGCCGCCACAGCCAGCTCGGCCAGCCGCTGATGCACCGCTTGGCCGTAATACCGCAGCACGATCGGCAGCAACACCCCGTTCGTGATTCCATGCGGCAGATCATGACGGGCCGAGAGGGCATGAGACATCGCGTGGATGTTGCCGACGTAGGCCTTCCGAAACGCTAGTCCGGCCTGATAGGCGGCCATGAGCATCCCTTCCCGGGCGCTAAAATCCCGAGGATTGTCCAGACTCTCCTCAAGGTGCTTGAACACCAGCCCGACAGCCTCTTTCGCGGCCTTGATACACTCAGGGGGACGATGACGGTTCAAATAGGCTTCTATCGCATGGCTCAGGGCGTCGAGCCCGCTTGAAGCCACCAGTGAATCCGGCAGGCTCATCGTCGGAAGCGGATCCAGAAACACCGCATCCGGAACCAGCGCAGGATCATTGACGGTGAACTTGCGCTGGCGCCCGACGTCCGTGACAACCGCCGTCAAGGATACCTCGCTCCCCGAACCCATCGTTGTCGGCACAGCGAGCAGAGGGACGTTGCGGAGACGGACCTTCAAAAGCCCCCGCATTCGCCGCAGACTCTTCTTCGGACGGGAAAGACCGGCGGCGGCGAGCTTGGCCACGTCGATCGCGCTGCCGCCTCCAAACGCCACTAACGCCTGACAGTTTTCGTCTGTGTAGCGTTCAACGCAGTTTTCAACCTGATTGAGGGTCGGGTTGGTCTGCTGGACTTCGAACGTGGCATACGACACGGAGGCATCCTGAAAAACCTGTTTTAGAGCGATCTCCCCCTCGGTACCGTGCAAACCATCGCCGATGACAAGCAGGATGCGCGCATCGTGCGGCAGTGCGGAGGGGATGCGTGAAAGCGAGCCTTCCCCGGTATATAAGACGGGATGGGGCCACTTCACGAATTTACTAAAGAGGCGGTGCAACTGCTGATAAAGCCGTGCGTAGAGCACATACATGGCCCATCACCTCGCTTGTTACACTCTCATTCTAATGCAGCCAGAACTTTTTGCCAAATAGTGTTCCATGCAAAAGAAAAAGGCCGGAGTGGTCCGGCCTTTCACCGATCTATATATACAGACCCAGATCGCTAGGTTGTGTGCTTCAATCCTGTTCGTCGTCACCGTTTTCCTCTTCATCTTCTTCAGGATAATCGTGTTTGTCGGTGTCGACTTCGTCGAAATCTTCGAGATAGTCCGTCTCTTCAAAGGTGAGATCGTCGTCCATGCCCATCTGGCTGATGGACAGCGTGAAACTTTCCATGTCTCCGGCGAGACTCCAGTCCATGGTCTGTTCCTCGCCCATCTGATCTTCCATGGTCATTTCCGCGACCACGTCGAACTCGCCTGTGTCCTCATCATAATCGACTTCGAACGTGTCCGGCGCCTCGTGTTGTTCCTGTTCGCCGTTTTCGGGCTCTTCATCCGTGGGGAACACTTCCAGGTTGCCGCTCAAAAGTTCAACCGGATCGGGCAGGTTGTCGGCGACAGCCTCATAATCCTCGATGAGGTATTCCTCTTCGGGTTCATCCTGCTCTTCACTCTCCGGAAGGAATTGATAGGTGTAGACTTTTTCCGAATCCCCATCCGGCAGATAGACATAGTTCATGAGCCGATCTTCAACAAGGTCTCTTGATGACATATACATAGCGCCCGTCTCCGCATCGGTGAAGAGCTCGAGCTCCATGTGCTGCATGACCTGTCCACCCTGCTCCATCTTGCCTTCATTAAGAAGGTGGGTGCCATCCCAGGATTCCACCGTTTCCGTAATGTCGTCCTCAAGGTCCTCGAAACGTTCATATTGCGGTTCATCCCCGTTGCCGCAAGCAGCGATGCCAACCAGCAGTGTCAAGGCGACAACAGGAAGCATGATTCGTTTAATCCACATAAGTACCATACCTTTCTATTATTTCCTTGCACACTGTAACGCACTTTACCGCGACTGTCAACGGATATACGGGAGCGTATCCACTTTCATATGGGTTTAATGGAGAAAGTGCTTTGTTTTCATCATGGATTGTACCCAGCAGGTGATATCGGTACGGCATCTATGATATAATAACTTAATAACAATAACCTTTCCGGGAGGGTCTTTATGCTCGCCGCCAACGTTGACACCACCCCCGCCATCCTGCTGACGCTGCTCGTCGTCATCGTCCTGCTGGTCGTGCTGGGAATTCACCGCCGCATCCTGGACAAGCATTATGCGAAATTCACCAACCGCACGCTCGTCCTTGCCTATGTCATCCTGCTGATTATCCTTGCTGCCGGGATACTCTCCATCCTGCCGCTTTGGGGGTATGACCTCGCTGAAATCACAGAGAATCTCGGGTATTGGCTGCTCGGCATTTTGGAAACTAACATTCCCCGTCTCATCGGCACGATCATCGCGCTCTTTGTCGCGATTGTCGTCTACAAGGGGTTGCGGCTGACCATCTTCCGGTTGAGCCGACGGCCCTCCGGGAACGAGAGAAGAAAACAGACCATCGCGAAGATTTCCCTCAGCATCGCAAAATACATCATCGGCATCCTCGGCCTGCTCAGCGTGCTGTCGATCTGGGGCATTAACGTCGGCCCCGCTCTTGCCGGACTCGGCATCCTCGGTCTGGTCATCGGTCTTGGCGCCCAGCAGCTGATACACGATCTGATCAGCGGCTTCTTCATCGTCTTTGAGCGCCACTTCGACGTCGGGGACTGGATCGAAGTCGACGGTTTCATGGGCGAGGTCGTCGACATCGGGCTCAAGACCACGAAGGTCCGCAACATTAAAGGTGAACTGCGCATCTTCAACAACGGCGACATTGGACCGGTCTCCAACTTCTCGGTCAACGAGGCCGTCGCTGTCGTCGATTTCTCCATCGCCTACAAGGAGGACGTTCAAAAAGCCGTCCGCATCCTTGAAGAGAAGCTTCCCGTCGTCGCCGAAGAGCGAACGGAGATTTTGGAGACTCCGAGCGTCCTCGGCGTCACCAACCTCGCCGACAGCGGCGTGGAGATGCGCATCCTGGCCAAGACCGCAGTCATGAAGCAATGGGCGGTCGAACGATTCCTACGCCAGCGCATCAAGGAGATTTTCGACGAGCACAGCATTGAGATCCCCTTCCCGCAAGTCGTCGTGCACCGCCCTTCTGAAGAATAATCCGGGCTCAAGGAGTGAGACACCGTGTTCCTACAACTTCAACGCGACCTCATCTTGTTCCTTCAGGAATTCCATAACAGCTTTACGGAACTGTTCTTTCAGTTCGTGAGTTTCCTCGGAGATCCGGAATTCTATTTCCTCGTCATCGGCTTCTTTTTCTGGGTCCAAAACAAGCGTGCCGCCGAATTGATCGGCGTAACGCTCGGCGTCAGTGTGACCATCAATAATATTCTCAAGGGCGTCTTCATGATTGAACGTCCCTTCCTTGCCCACGGAGAAGTCGCCGATTATCATCGGCGGACGCCGATGTCCTCAAGCTTCCCAAGCGGACACGCCCAGAGCAGCTCGACGGTCTTCTACGGCATCGCACGCTGCTTCAGACGCCGATACCTGTGGCTGCTCGCGGGTGTCGTGATGGTCTTCATGTGGCTCTCCCGCATGTTCCTCGGGATGCACTACCTGCAGGATGTCATTGCGGGCAGCGCCATCGGCATCGGCGTCGCCCTCGGTGGACATGCGCTCTTCACCCGTTTGGAAAGCCGGCCGCGCAACCTCGTCCTGCTTTATCTGATCGTGCTCCTCGCCCTTCTGCCCGGGGCCTTCATGGATGATGTGGCCGACTTCTTCCGGCGCTACGGCATCCTGGTAGGCCTGGTAATTTCCTTCCTTATCGACCGCTATCACACCCAGCTGCCCCTCGCCGGCCTCTCCTTTAAAAACAAGCTCTTCCGGCTCGCGCTCGGAGCCGGTCTCGTGCTCGCGGGCATGGAGCTCTTCCACTGGCTTCAGGGCCTTTGGGCCTGGACGGACACCAATCTGGGCGGTGACCTCTTTGAGTTCTTCGGCAAGCTGGCCATCACACTGCTCGCCTTTACTTTGTATCCGCTTGCGCTCAAACGTCTGCACCTTTAAAACCTCCTTCCCTCTAAAAAACACTGCGTGTGAACCGGGATGTCATCCAGGCTACGCAGTGTTTTTTACTATCGGTATCAATTGGAAGGGTGATTATCAAGCGTGTCAGTCCCGGTCGAAGAGCCGGTCGAGAAGCTCGTCCAGAAAATCCGAGGTGCGCTGGGAATAAGCGATCTCCCGCGCAAGCACCGGACGGTCGGTGATGATGCCGTCCACGCCCGCGTCGGTGACGTTTGCGAGCATTCTCTGTGAGTTGACCGTCCAGGCCTGGACGGTCTTGCCTTCGCTTTGCACGCGGTCGATGTAGTGGTCGTTGGTCAGGAGGAAGTGCTTCTCGATGGCGAAGTGGTCGAAATCGGGAGCGCGGACGACGGAGGAGAAATCTCCGAAGAACGTCGCCATCAGCAGCACGGTATCGATTTCCTCGTTCAAGGTCTTGACGTCCCGCAACGTGTCACGGTGGAAGGACATGACCTTCGCGTCCTCCTCCATCTCGTAGGTCTCGATCAGCTCCACGGTTGTCTCGGTGAGGCTCGGTTTGTCCGGCTTGAGCTCGACATAGAGTTTTGTCTCGCCGGCCGTCAGCTCGAATACCTCTTCGAGGGTGGGGACGGGCTCGCCCTCGAAGGCGGGGTCGAACCAGCTACCCGCATCAAGTTCGCGGATTTCCTCCAGCGTGACATCCTCGACCCGACGATTCCCTTCATCATCCGTCGTACGACCGAGCGTGTAATCGTGCAGCACGACCGCTTCGCCGTCGGCGGTTTCATGGACGTCGAACTCGATCCAGTCCGCCCGCTGTTCCATGGCCAGCTCCACGGCCGCCAGAGTGTTCTCCGGCGCATCCCAGGAGGCGCCGCGATGCGCGATGATGTCGGGGTCGTTCAAGGCGGCGACGGGGCTTCGCTCCTCGGCGATGACACCGAGGACCGTGAAGAAGTTGGCCACCAGCAGAAACACCCCGCCAAGGACAGCCGCGCGTTTCAACCAGCGACGGCTGACGCCTCGCAACGGCTTGAGTTCCGGGTTCAAGGGGGTCTCTTCGGGAATGCCGTGACGTTCTCGGCCCCGGTCATACCATTCAAAGGCCAACGCGTAGTTGATGGGCACGATGGTCAAGGCGGCGACGATGCCGACGATGACATAGAAGACATAAAGCACCGTCAAAAGCACGCCGAGCGCAAGATCCTGCCCGAAGGTGACTAGGCTGAAACCCGAGGCCAGCAGAATCAACAGCAGATAGAAGGCGTACAGGATGAGGTTGATCACAACGTTGAGCAGAGCGAACTCCCCGGCGATGCGCAGCCGCCGTCCGCGAATCAGTCGACGGACGACGCGATAGGAGCCGTCTTTCTCACGGCCGAGGATATACACTTGCAGCAGATGTCCGAACTCGATGAAGAGAACGAAGAAACCGACCAGCAGCCCCAGCGTCAACAGTCGCAGCCAGAGCTCCTCCTCAATGTACTGCGTGAGATAGGGCGGCAGCGAGACGGTCGCGGCGACGCCCGCGACCTGCAGCGTCTCGACGAGGACGAAAAACAGCAGCGGCAGCAGCACGGCCACGACATGCGCCCGCCTCAGCGGACGGACGATGCGGGCGAACGACAGGCGCAGCAGGGCGCCCAGCGGGACCTTGCGGCCTTGCTTGCTCAGGCGGAACAACACCGAAAGGTGCACCATTTCGATGAGGATGTAGATGCTGAAGACAACCAGAATCACCAATACGAACAACACGGTCGTGGGGTGTGTCAGATAATCCACGAGCAATGCATTGGTCACATACGGCAGCCCGTAAACGTCAATGGAAAGCAAGAACAACCAGCGGACGAGGGGGAAGATAATCAAGACCCCGAAAGCTCGATAAAGAATCTCAAACAGCGCGAGTGTGCGAAAATTGAATGCCAATGTGCGATACACGGTGCCGAACGTATCCTTCAGGCGTTCAGCCATCGTATCCCTCCTCGGTTTTCATTAGTCAGTATACGGGAAGGAAGGGTTGCGCTCAAACGCTTTACTCACCGTTTAAACAATCAGGCGGACGAGGCGCGCATGGCTCGATACGCAGCTCCCTCCGCCTGGTTGACTCAACTCTGCAGAAAACATGCCTTCAGTTAAGCGGATGGCCCCGTCAATCAAAAAACGGCATCCACTGTGAACTTACCAAGCTTTCCGACTTCAATTCGAATCCAAGCGTGCTGTCAGTCCCGATCGGGATCCTCGATAAAGCCGAACGGCTGCGTCAGGGTCTCCGCATGACGTCCGAACGCTTCACGATAAATACGCGCACGGACATAATCCCCTTCAAAAGCGGCGTATTCAAAGGTCTCTCCTTCACCGACCTGCTGTCCGCTTCCGGTCTCTTCATCGTAGCCGCTATACCATTCAATACCCGTGTACTCGCCATCGACCGACAACGTAATGGTCCGCTCCGTCTCATCGACCTCGACCCCCGCAAGCAAGGGCGACGTGTCGTCAGGGTTTGAGTTCGAGGCGTAGAACGCCCCTTCGATGAGTCGCTCGCGGAACTCTTCTTTCGATGAGGGGTCCTCCATCATCACGTGGATGTAGGAACGGTGCATGCGGTCGTCGCTCTCCCCATGGAAGTCGTCGTTCGCAAACCCCCAGATCGGCCGCTCGGGCATCGACTCCGTGAGCAGCTGATCCCAGAGGTCGACGTCGTATTGGTATTGGTTGTTGCGGTTGAAGACTTCAATACCGGGCAGTACATCCACGTCATAGGTCTCGTAGAAATCCATGTACCATTCAACCGAGAAACGATCCCCGGGTTCGTAATCCTCCCAGATTTCCCAGTAACGACCCGGATGGACGAAAATCATGAGCGCATCCTCCTCATCGGCAGTCACGTTCTCGAAAGTCTCCTGCTCGGTCTCTTCGTGGTCCGGGATGTAGTCCGTGAAGAGTCCGACGATGTCATGATAGCCATCGCCGCTGGTGACGGTGAATTCGTTGCCCACAATATCAAGCATGTCCAATGCTTCCGGGTCACGGTCTTCATAATCGTCGCTCAAATCGCTGAAAGTCCATGGATAGGTCACTAGGTCATGATCGGTGATGGCCAGGGCTCCATATCCCTTCTCATGATAAAAATCCACGACATCATGCGGAAGACCGGAGGCGCAGTCGGATTCATCCGTATGTACGTGCAGATTGCTTAGGACGGGTGTCTGCTCGTTCCAATCAACCGTCTCGTAAGGATTGCTCGTGAGATACGTGTCTTCGGCCTCGCCGCAGGCGGCGAGCAAGCCAAGCGCCAGCAAGGCCGTAAAGGCAAGAAATAGTTTTTTCATGTCGTTCACCCTCCAGTGTTTGTTTACCAATTCATTATAACGCATCTTGCCATGCAAGGGAATGGAAAATCACCAGCAGGATGGGCGCAAAACGTGCAGAATTGCCCTGTTAGTGATACAATGGCTATAACAATGGAGGTGGTCATTCTGTCCGTCTTTTTCGAATGGTCCGCACCGTTCATCCTATTCTATGTCGTCACCGCGCTTTGGATCCTTGAATTTGCACTCTTCCCTTCAAAAGCCAAGGATGGGGATTTTGAGGAGCGGATGACCTTCAAGCGCATCCTCTATACCATCCTGTTCGTCATTGTCGCGGCCATCGGCCTGACGTTCTTCGGCTGGTTCACCCTTGTGGGCGCGGCCCAGGACGTGCTGCGCATCGTCGGCATCACGCTGTATGTGCTGGGGTTGCTGCTGCGCTATGTCTCGACTATCTATCTGGGCCGGCACTTCACCCGCAACGTCGATGTCTCGGGCGAGATGGAGCTCATCAGCACCGGTCCCTACCGGTTTTTGCGTCATCCGCTCTACCTGGGGCTTTTCCTGCTGACCTTCGCTGTGCCGATCTTCTTTGCGAACTTCCTCGTGATGGCGCTGGCCGTCATCCTGATGGGCCGGGTGATCAACCAGCGAATGACTCTCGAGGAACGCGAGATGGAGAGGGTCCTGGGTGATCGCTACCGGGAGTGGAAACAGGTGCGTTATCGGTTCATCCCGTTCATATACTGAATTAGGAGGCGAAAAATGAAAAACACACACGCAATCGTCGTTGGCGGGGGACTCGGCGGCATGTCCGCAGCGCTGAGCCTGTCGGCGGAAGGTGCCGATGTCACCATTATCGAGAAGAACGACCACCTCGGCGGCAAGCTGAACACGCTCGAGAAGGACGGTTTCAGCTTCGACCTCGGCCCCTCGATCCTGACCATGCCACATCTGTTCGAACGTTTGTTCGAACGGCACGGAAGACAATTCAGGGATTATGTCGACATCGTCCCCGTCCGTCCCCACTGGCGGAATTTCTTCACCGATGGCACACGCCTCGATTTAAAAGCCGACCCGGATGAAATGAATGAGGAGTCCGCCCTTGATGCAAGCGACGTCGAGGCGCTCAAGCGATTCCTCAATTACGCCCGTCGGACGTATCGATTTTCAGAGAAAACCTTCTTCGAACGTCAAAGCGAACGCAAGCTTCACACGCTCAAGTATTACAATCCCCTGCGCATCATCAAGGACAGCGACCTGTTCCGCACCTTGCATGAAGGCGTCCGGCGCTACGTCGATAATCCCTACCTCGCCAAAACGCTCGATTTCTTCATCAAATACGTCGGGTCTTCCCCTTACGATGCGCCGGCCGTGCTCAATCTGCTGCCCTATATCCAGTGGGAATTCGACCTGTGGTATGTCGAAGGCGGCATGCAGAACCTCGGCCTCGGCATGGAGCGCCTCATCAACGAAGCCGTCATCGACGTGCGCAAGGGAAGGACAGTCACGGAGGTCGAACGCGAAGGGGAAACCCTCCGCGCCGTTATTCTTGATGATGGCACCAAGCTTGAAGGGGATCTTGTCGTCTCCAACATGGAAGTCATCCCCTTCTATGAAAAGGTCTCGAAAGAACCGGATGCGCGCATCGAGCCTTATCGGAAGAAATACGGCCCGTCCTGTTCGGGCTTCGCCTTGCACCTGGGCGTCAAGGGTACGTATGAACAGCTCGCGCACCATAACGTCTTCCATGCCGAGGACGCCCGGGCGCACTTTGATACGATTTTCCACGAAGGCAGACTGCCGAAGGATCCGACCATCTATCTCGTCGCCCCGATGAAGACGGACCCCGCTCAGGGACCCGAAGGCCACGAAATCATCAAAATCCTTCCGCACATTCCGCATCTGGATTCGGAGAACCCCTTCACCGAGAACGAATACACGGACTTCCGCGAACGCGTCCTCGACAAGCTTGAACGCATGGGGCTGAAGGACCTCCGAAAACGCATCGTCACCGAAGAACTGTGGACCCCCGCGACCATTGAAGAGACCTATCTCTCCAACCGGGGCTCCATCTACGGCGTGGTCTCCGACAAAAAGCTAAACATGGGTTTCAAGACTCCCAAGCGCAGCGAGTTCTACCGAAACCTCTATTTCGCGGGCGGAAGCGTGAATCCCGGAGGCGGGATGCCCATGGTGACACTATCAGGCATGCAGGTCTCCGACCGCATCCGCAAGGATGGAAACCTAAAAAGCAACTGAATCACCATGCTTCAATCAATAGAACAGGAGGAGAAACATGTTTTTGGATCTGCAGACAGACATCATCTTGTTTCTTCAGGAATGGAGCAACCCCTTCACGGACGCGTTCTTCAACGCCGTCAGCTTCCTTGGCGAGCCGGAGTTCTACATCCTGCTGCTCGGATTCATCTACTGGGTCTACAACAAGCGTCTCGGCGAATTCCTCGCGCTGACGCTCGGGGTGTCGATCAGCCTCAACAACGCCCTGAAGGAAGTATTCATGATCGAGCGGCCCTTCCAGGCCTACGCCGAAGTCGAGAACATGCGGGAGGCCACGGCCACCGGCAGCGCCTTTCCGAGCGGTCACGCACAGGGCTCGAGCACAGTGTTCTTCGGCATCGCCCGCTTCTACGACCGAATGGGCCTTTATTTCGGCGCCGCCATCCTCGCGGTGCTGATGGCGCTGAGCCGGATGTTCCTCGGCGTGCACTACCTGCAGGACGTCCTGGGGGGCACCCTGGTGGGAATCGTACTGGCGTTCGCTATCTATGCCGTCTATCAGCGTCTCGCGGACCATCCGGAGCGGCTGCACTGGTTCTATCTGGTTGTCATCATCGTCTTGTTCCCGGGCATCTTTCTAATCGAGGGAAACGATTTCTTCCGGGGCTACGGCATCCTTGTAGGGTTCGCGCTCGCCGTCGCCATCGAGAAGCGACACGTCCGCTTCACGCTCGGGATTCCCTGGTTCAAGAAGATTCTGCGCTACGCACTCGGTATTGTTTTCATGCTGCTCATCATGGTCGGTCTGGGCGAACTGTTCGAGCGTTTCGGGTTCGACGATGGCAGCCTGGGTGCGAATCTGCTGGATTTCGTCCGTTTCTTCGCGGTCGCCTTCGGCGGTTTCGGGCTGTATCCACCCTTTTTCAAGCGTTTCCGGTTCTGATTGCAACCACCACCAAAAAAAGGGCAGCCGTGAGCTGCCCTTTTGTTTTGTCATGAATGGTCGGGACGACAGGATTTGAACCTGCGACCCCTTGCACCCCATGCAAGTGCGCTACCAAACTGCGCCACGTCCCGCCTCAATACATTATAACAGATTTCGCGGATTTGGGAAGGGGGCATGACGCAATTTTCCTAGTGACTCTCAGAGAGACTCTCAGGGTATTCACGCCTCGCCAACAGAGGTGATATAAGCAACGAAATGGCGTTGTCCATCTAGACCGACGGCATCGTTCACCGCCTCGTCGTCGTAGGCCGCGATCGCGCAGGCACCCTGGTTGAAAAGCTGCGCCGCCAGGTAGAGATTCTGCGAGACATGCCCGGCATCGAGAAACAGATAGCGATACCCCCGCTCGCCATACCGATAGAACATGCGCGGGACATCCGCGGCCCAGAGGAAGGTCACCGCCGAGCGTTCAATCATGGGCTGCCCGAGACAGGCGTCCTGAAGGGTCCGTGTGTGATGCTCCCCGAGTTCCCAGATCTCAAGCCTGTGCCCGAGGGCGTCGTAGCGATAGAGGCCGGGTTCCAACCCCTCGACCCGGTTGACAAGCACGAGCGTCTCAAAGGCGTGTCTGGCGCCCGCCGAGGGCACCGTGCGGAGCGTGCCCCGCCGGCCCCGCTTCTGGACGCCTTGCGTCGCGTACAGAAGATAGGAGAGCGCCTCAAGCGTCAAGGGGCTCTCACCATAATCGCGGACGGTGCGGCGCTTCTCGATGGCGTCACGCAATGACTGCGAGGGAGTATCGACCGATTCCGGCTGCGGCAGATTCATGGTCTCTCCGCGCACTTCCCACTGCAAGGGAGGTGCCTCCTCTCCCTTCGCATGGGGGGTCTTCGATTGATTCCTGAGCTTCGTCCCTTCAAGGAATGCGTTGCCGACTTTGTTCATGCTTCCCCTCCTGTTCAGGATAGTTTGATGTTGCCCTACATCGACAGTATAACATAAAAAAGCGCCCGCATTCAGCGGGCGCTGGTATTTGCACAGTCTGGAGCCAACGGGGCTCGAACCCGTGACCTCTAGCATGCCATGCTAGCGCTCTCCCTGCTGAGCTATGGCCCCATGCCATGCAAATTCTACACGATGCGAGGGGAAAATGCAACCCTTATTCCTTTCAGTCCTCGGGAATCTCGACGTCCTCTTCAAGGACCTCGAAGTAGTCCTCCTTGAGATTAGTCAACTGAATCGTGCCGAAATACTCGGTCACGAAGACTTCCTCCAATCGAATACGATTTCCGGAAGTGACACGCCACCCACCAACGGAGGGTGAATAGACATTGATTGACTCCCCGGTCGTTTCATCAAGCAGGGTGAAATTGTCGCCATCAACGCTCGTAATGAGTCCTTCGACGTTCACGAACGTACGCATGTAGCCTTCCCGGTCGTCGCGGATGCTGCTGATCGTGGTCTCCTGCGTCTCCTGTTCGAAAAGCGGGTCCGTCTCGCCGTGGATGTGCCGGCCGGTCATCGCCGCATTGTGCTCGGCGAGGCGGAATTCCTCGGCATACATGGAAAGCGCTGCGGACGCTTCCCCGAGCCCGAGCTCGACGAGCTCGAGGTTCAGATTCCGCCCATCGGCCCACACATACGCCAGATGTCGTCCGTAAGAGCCCGTTGGACCGACCTGCGGATGAACATCGGGAAGCCCGTATTCCGGATGGGGTTCGTGCTGCAGCACGATCGTATCGGCGTCTTCCAGTGCCTCGCAGACAAAATCGTCCGCTTCGAAGCCCCAGGGTTCGACCGTCCCCGTGGTCTCCGGTGCGTCCATGTGCAGATAACGCACGCTATCGCCAAGCCCCACAAAACGGGTGGTGTCACCATCGATGCAGCTTTGCAGCTCGACCTCACCGATGCCGTCTTCGGGGAAACTCTTGCCTTCGTAATCCGGGAGCTCCACTTCATCGGTGAACGGTGTCAGCAGCTCCCCTTCATAGGGAAGCGTCCGTGCATACAGCGTCGCATCCGTTTCGAACGTGTCCTCTTCGTAATCCAGCCGTTCGGTGTAATCCTCGTCGTGGTACCAGCCGAGGAAATACGTGTCCTCAAGCGTCGGAGTCGGGAATCCAGTCAGCGTATCCGGCGCTTCGAAAGTCCGAGTGTCGTAGACCTCGCCGTCCACCACGAACTCCACATCGATCTCCGGGTCGCCGCAAGCGGCGAGGGGCAAACCTATCGACAGCGCAACAAGCAATACAAAAATACGTTTCAACATATCAACCATCCTTTGAATTCTCTTTGTCTTTTTTATTTTCCAGGTTCCTGTCCCGGCCTTGCCAAAAATTATTATCCCGTGTTCTTCTTCCATCAGTCGAAACGGCTAATCCTTATATTCGTCGAGCACATCGGCGAAATGCGTGACCCGGTCGGTCAGGATGCCATCCGCGCCAAGGTCGACAAGTTCGCGGAACTTGTCCTCTTCGTTGATCGTCCAGTAGAACACGGCGATGTTGTGGGCGTGGGCGGTGCGCACGAAGTTGTCACTCGCAAGGTTGAGCATGTACTCACTCGGCGGAACGATCAACGCATGCACTTCATCGCGGTAGAAATAATCCAGCCGGAAGAACTGCAGGGCGAAATACTTCACCACTCCACCCTCGGAAGGAGAGATCATCAGTTCCGGATTCGTCGTCTCGCGGAGCTCCCGGTAGGCGTCAAAGATGTCGTCGTGGAAGGTGCCGAGAATGATGCGTCCGAACGTGTCGTAATTCTCATCAAGTCTTTCAAGTTCCTCGATGACGGCATCCAGCGCTTCTTCTCCAATTTCACCGGACTGTTTGATTTCGAGAATCATCCGGTTCTCCGGGAAGGCTGTCACCAGATCCTCGACCGTAGTCACGAGAAACTTCTCCTCGTGCCGGGGCTCGACACCCTCGGGATAGTTCACATCGAGAGGGGTGACAGACTCCTCATGATAGTTCTGATATCGCTTCAGTTCCCCGTCTTCGTTGAAACCGTCATGGTCCGGGTGTGGTTCGATTTCGTTCTCGTAGCCGAAATCGATCTCCTCCTCGACAAGCTTGGTGTAGTCGACTTCATGAACCGGCGCTTCGGTGAGGGAGGTCTGACGATCAAGCGTGGTGTCATGCGTGAGGATGGGCACGCCGTCCGCGGTCATGTTGACGTCCGCTTCCATGATGACATCGGGGTCGGCGTCATAGGCGTTGTAGAATGCTTCCAGAGTATTGCCGGGGAACTCTTTGTTCCCGCCGGCATGAGCAATCATCTGCGGCGGAGCACCCGCGTCCCGTCGCCAGATGTTCTCCTCCTCGATGTTCTTAGGGGTCGTCGTCAGAGTCGTGAAGAGCGCCCAGATCAGAACAAGGGTGACGAAGATTGTCAGTGCAAGGATTTTCTTCTTGTGCTTCAAGGTCTTCTCTCCTCATCAGGGTCCGATCAGATTCCCGTCAGACCCTTCGTTTCGTTCAGGATATATAGATAGGGGATCGCCGCCAACGCAAGTGAAGCCGTAGCCATTAGCAGCTCAACGGCCCCAAAAGATTTTAGAGGGTTCTTCTGTGCATCAATCCGATGGTTGCGGGTATCAAGATCGAGCAGCCAGGCGGCGGCGGTGATCATCAGGAACATGAACACACCGGCATAGATGGCATCCGAGAGGTAATGCGCCCCATAGGCGATCCTCGAGACCACCATCACCGAACCCGCCAGCAGCGGGACTGCCAGACCGAGCAGTTTGCGGACCCACGCGGCCGCCCTTCCCTTTCGGTTAAGGGCGGCGAAATAGAAGGCGAACCAGGCAAAGGGTGTCGAACAATGGCCGCAGGGGAAACTGGAAGCGAATCGTCCCCCTGTCGGCGAACCCACTTCGAACGGACCGACATAACAAGCATCCGCAGCAAAATACGCTCCCGGTCGGGGCCGGGCGAAGAGCCCCTTGAGCAGGAAGCCGTTGATCAATCCGGAAAAGATGACCATTGAAAGCAGCACAAGAATCGCGTGCCGGCGATGGCTGCGGAACACAGTGAACGCCGGGCGGGAAGAAAAAGAAAGCAAAAGCGAAGCCGTCGCGAGAAACGACGGCAGGAAAAAGAGCAACGCGTTCCCGGGGAAATAGAAAAGTCTGAGGAAATCACTCTCGGGTCCGACCCAGGCGCCGTCTTGATAGAACCATCGCGAAACAGCGGTGTCAATAGCCGTCAGGTGGAAAACGAAAATCAACAGCAACCCAAGCAGAACGAACGCCAGCGAAAACTTGCGCATGTGTGGGGGCATGGTTACCTCCGTTATGGAAAGACGCCCCCCCGGAAGGGGACGTCGAGAATCACGAAATCAAGTCGTCACGTAGGTGAGGAACAAGGCCAGCGCGAACAGGCTAGCGGAAAGCTGGGGGGGGATGCGGTGCACGAGCGAGGCGCGCGCCAGCATCAAGCGAACAAGACGGTAGAGGCCAAAAGCCAGCACACCACCCAGCAAAGCCTGCGAAAGGCCGAAGGAAAGCATACTCGAAAGTGACGCCAGCTGCGGGAACTCAAAGCCGGTGAGCGCGTTGTTGATGGAGATGTTTCCAAGGAAAGCCCAGCGCCAAAGCAGGCTGGCGGCAACCAGTCCGCCCAGCTGCGTCCAGGGAGCTTTGCGCTCAAGTATCGGCAGGACGGCGTAGAATGCCAATCCCTGCAGCACGATCGCGATCATCGGATTATAGGTGCGAATCGGCAGCAGCCCCGGCATGAAGAAATTCACACCGCGGATCGAGGCCGCAATCAGTGCGACGGTGAACATCGCACGGGGCGAGCCCGTCTGCCGATAGGCAAGGTAGAGGATGCCCGCACCGATGGGAAACATGACGCTTCCCGAAATCAAGTTCGGCAAAAATTGCAGAGCGTAGCCGAGCGTCGCCTCCAGGATGCCCCAAAGGGCGCCGAAGAAGACGACGGAGCTGATCATCTGTTTACGATCCATATGCATTCTCCTTTTGTCAAACAGCATGAAAACTGTTTTGTCTTTTTATATTATACACCATTGAAAGTCGACCGTGAAGGGAGAGTGATGATTTATTCAGAGTCCGGTTCTGATGCTTCACCGGCCATCGAGGCGCCGAGACCTTCGGAAAGCGAAGCGAGGGCGGCTGGGTCATCGGCTTGCTTGACCGCCTCAACGATGGCCCGCGCACGGCGTTCCGGCGTCTCGGACTTGAATATTCCCGAGCCGACGAACACGCCGTCGCAGCCGTGACGAACCATCAGTACCGCATCGGCCGGGGTCGCCACGCCGCCGGCGGCGAAGTTCAGCACCGGCAGCGCACCCTGCTCGTGGACATACTCAATGAGCCTTCTGGGTGCATCAAGTGCCTGTGCATAAGAAGTGAGTGCGTCCACATCCAGCGCCTGCACCTCTTCAATCTGGCGGTTGATGGTCCGCACATGACGGACGGCTTCGCTGATGTCACCAGTTCCAGCTTCGCCTTTGGTCCGAATCATCGCCGCGCCCTCATCGATGCGTCGGAGCGCTTCCCCGAGGTCCTTCGCACCGCAGACGAACGGCGTGTCAAAGGCATGCTTGTCGATGTGAGCAAACGGATCCGCACTGGTGAGGACCTCGCTTTCATCGATATAATCCGCCCCGACGACCTCGACAATGGACGCTTCCGCGGAATGACCGATGCGCACCTTGGCCATGACCGGAATATCGACCGCTTCTATGATTTTTCTAATCAGTGCCGGATCGGACATCCGTGCCACGCCGCCTTCTCTGCGGATGTCGGCGGGCACCTTTTCAAGAGCCATCACGGCCACGGCACCTGCCGCTTCCGCGATCTTCGCCTGCTCGACGGTCACGACATCCATGATGACACCGTCTTTCAAGCGCTCGTTGAGCGGGGTCTGCTTGATGTTTAACTTATCCATATTGTATGCTCCTTTTTTATTCAATAAGGTCGAGTTCGTCTATAGTCTAACAGAGGACGGGGTGGTTGTGTCCTGTAAAGGTTGCAAAATCATCCGTTTTCTTCTATGACAATCCATAATGACATTGGTGGTAGCGGCGGGATTTTTTGGTTATAATGGGAAACGGAGGAGGGGTCGTATGCTTCGCTTTGATTTCGCAAATCCCTATCTGCTTTATGTGCTCTGGCTGGCTCTCACGGGAGGGATTATCGTCGCCTTTGCCCGCTGGCCGGCTTTCTTTCGGCGACGTCAGGTCCTCATCGGCTCCCTAACAGCCGGTTCGATGCTTTATGTCATATTCGTCGACTATCTGCTGCCGTTGGGGCGCGGAACCTTTTCACTCGCCTCGGATCTCCCCTTCTACATCTGCAGGCTGACGAGCGTCACCCTCTTCTTTTACGCGATTTTCAAAGGGCCGAGGTTGCTGCGGGCCTTTCTCTTTTTGTTCGGCGCGACAAGTTTCTTCGCGATAGTCTTCCCCGCCGGTCCTCCGGCGAATGTCGCCAATCTGGATGAGACCTACATCATCGGTCACATGGTCGTCGCCCTTTTCCCCTTGCACCAATATTTCGTCCACGGCTATCTGCCCTCAAGACGGTCGGCTCTCATCCAGGCCGGATGGTTCACCGTTGCCCTCATCGTCTATGCCCGCATCGAGGCACACGTGGAATGGGGCTATTTCTTCATGAATGAACGCAACATGCTGCTCCCTTTGTGGCCGGAGATGCCATGGACGGTGTTCGCCTTGCTGCATGGCGTGGGGTTGCTCATCTTATTCTATACACTTTCCGGTTATCGAAAAACATGAAAAGAGCCGCACCCGAGGGTGCGGCTTTGTTGTGATCAATCGTACTGGCGGCCGTCGCCGAAGAGCATCTCATAGGAATCGTAGTGATCCGGCGTGTAATAGACGAGTCCCTGGTCCTCGGAGAAGACCAGACGCTGATTGCGGCGGGTCTGGGCGCCGGGGCCGAGGCCGATGTCGGCGATGTACCAATGGAGCTCACCATCGGAAGGCAGCTGATCCGCGAAGTTGCTGAAGTTCCAATAACCGTAGTGCGCGTCATCGCCTTTCGCCCGGCGGAAGGCGGCAAGCGTACCGTATTCTTCAACCATCTCGGAGCGGACATAATAGTTGTCCGGAAGTTCGCCGAACGTGCGGATATAAAGCCCGACTTCCTCTTTTGTGATGTATGAGCCATCCGGATCGAGGGGTGGATGCTCCGGAGTTCCGAACAGCTGTTCAAAGGAATCCAGCCCGTCCGGGGAATAGAAGATCAGACCGTCATCCGAATAGACGAGTCGTTCTTCGCCGCGGTCGCCGCCCTCGTAGCCGACATCCGCGATATAGTAGGAACGTTCGTCCCCGTTAGGCAGGGCGTCGAAGTCGTCGGGGTCCTCTTCGAAGGGATCGCCGCCGAGAATCTTGCCGTCCGCATAATCCCACAAATCGTCAGTTTCCGGGTCGTAGCCTTCGTCCATCGCTTCTTCGAGAGTGATGTAGTTCGCGGGCAGCTCATCGAAGGTATCCAGATAAAGAGCAACGTCCTCGTAGTCCGTGAACTCCCCGTCCGGGTCAAGCGGGGTCCTCGGAGCCGGTTCGACTTCCTCTTCATCCTCTTCGACCACGCTGATATAGATGACGATGGACTCATCCGTCATGACCGTATCGCCGGGCTGATAATCCCGGTATTCATGGAAGGTCGGACGATGGCTCGTGATGTCGGGGTGGTCCATGACGTTGATATCCGCTTCATCGAAGCCGAGCTCCTCCATGCGGTCGAAGATCTGCATCCGGCCGTAACCGGACATATCCGGAAGCTCGACTTCTTCTGGTTCATCATCGCAGGCCGCGAGAGAGAGCGCGAAAAGCAGCGCCAAAGCGAGCGTAAAAAGTTTTTTCATATGCATTCACACCTTTCGTTGGCTTTAACATATCATAACAGTATACCACACACACAACCATCTGACCACAAAGATTCAAAACCGTCTGAGAGAGTCGATGAAAAGCCTGCCTTCGGCGTGGGTGACACAGATTATATGTCCACCTTAATAATAACACAAGCGGATTTCTTTTTGAAGCGCTGCGCAAAGGTCAGAAGGCAACTTGCGCCCATGACCGTATGAAGTCCATTCAATCTTGCTCACTCATGGGGAACGCTCTTGATCCTGGCCTTGGTATTCATCCGGACGGTCCCGTAGACACCGCTGATGATCATCGCCGCCCCCACATAATGATAACTCGAGAGCGACTCGCCAAGAAAGACGGCACCCGCGGCAATGGCGATCACCGTGGATAAGTTCGCATAGATGCTGATGACATGCGCCTGCAGCCTAGCCAACGCGTAGTTGAGCAGGAAAAACCCTCCGATGGAAGCACCGATGCCTAAATAAAGGACCGGCGCAATAACCAAGGGATCACCGAGAGGGCCCAGATACCCTTCTCCATGACGCAACAGATGCAAGCCATAAAGAATATTGAAAACCATTGCCCCGGAGAGCATCATGAAATACGTCAGCTCGACAGGCCGGATCTGCTGCGAGGCATGACGGGAGGCAATGTTGAAAGCGGCCGCCGAGAGGATGGCGAAGAACAGCAGCAGGAATCCGAGCGGATCCGCCTCGAACGCGCCGAGCGTACTGGCAATCTGGATCAGCAGAATGCCCGAGACGCTCAAGAGGATGAACAGGACCTGGACAGGCCGAGGTTTCTCCTTCAGGATGAGCGTGCTCAGAATGGTCGCGAATATGGGGATCAACGCCACCATCATCCCCGCCTCGCCGCTGCTCGTGCGCGCCAGACCATAGGTCTCGAATAGAAAATACAATATGGGCTGAAACAGCGCGACCAAAGCAATCGATGCGGCATGGGCGCGTGCAAAGCGGATTCGGATCACCCCGCTGCGCCGCAACGCCTCGAACAAAAAAAAGGCAAGCAGGAACCGATAAGCAATCAGGCCGATCGGAGGCAGGCCGGTTTCCAAAGCCGTCTTCGAAAACATGAACGTCAGTCCGAAGACCACCGAGAAAACCAGACCGGCGAGATGTCCTTGTCTTTGTCTGTTCATACGTCACACCTCATGTCTTCGAATTAGCGCCACCTCCGATTATACACGATGCGAGCATTCCTTGAAACCAAAAAAAGCCCATGCGGGCTTTTTTCAATACAGAATGTCCGAAAGCAGCTGATCCGCCTGTTCCCCGCCAAGCGTCCACGTCACGATTGCATGGGCGAAATCATAGATTGCACCGGCTCCCCGAGCGGTCACGATGTTGCCGTCCGTCACAGCCTTCTCCTCCGGGCGGTGAATTCCATCTGGTGCATCCTGTTCGCTGCCGGTGAAACAGGTGAAACGCTTGTTGGCAAGCAGACCGGCCTGTCCGAGGAAACGCGGGCCCGCACAGATTGCCGCGACCAGTTTTCCTTGTTCATGGAAACGGCGGGCGAGCGTCTTGATCCATTTGTCGTCATCGACCGAGCGCTTGACATAAGGGCCGCCGGGAATCACGAGAAAGTCGTGGTGGTCGGCATCCTCGACACTCGCGAAACGGTCCGCTTTCACGGATTGCTGAAAAGCCGTCTGCAATTCCAGCGTGTCCTCGAACGTCGCGCTTGAGAGTTCAAGGCCCGCTCTTTTTAGTAAAGCGGCTGTTCCGAGGGCTTCGACATCCTCCATCAGATTGCTGAACAGAATGATTCCTTTCATGTTCCACACCTCCTCATTCCTAACTGTCTTAATTGTATCATCTCAGCACCAGTCACGATAACAAAGTCGCTTGAAACAAAAAAGAACGCCCCCGGCGAGCGGGGGCGTTCAGGTTGGGCGATGGTGATTATTCGGGAATCCAGTCGCTCCAGATGTCTTCGTTCTCTTCAGCCCATTGACGGGCGATTTCAGCATCGTCCATGTCGTCGCCGTATTCTTGGAAGTCACCCATCAAATCACCGAGTTCTTCACTGGTGAAATAGAAGTTCTCAAAGAATTCAGTAACTTCGGGAAGGTCTTCGTCCGCACCGGGGCGGGCGACAGTATGGATGTTGTCGGGTTCGCCATAGACGTCTTCAGGGTCATCAAGGAATTTGAGGTCGTAGTCGGCGAACTTGTAGTGGGGTTCCCAACCAGTGACGACGATCCATTCATCGTTCTCGATGGCGTCACCGAGTTCAGCAACCATGACCGGGTCCGAAGTATCTTCAAGAGTGAAATTGAGGTCATATTCTTCGATGGCGTTGTCGGTTGCTTCCATGATGCCGGCACCAGGCTCGATGCCCACAATTTCGCCGCCGAATTCATCTTCGTAGTCATTCAGTTCATCGATGCTGTCGATGTCGACATAATCCGGTACGACGAGACCGATCGGTGCTTCCTCGAAGTTGTAGCCGAGATCAAGAATATCGTCGCCATACTGGTCCCAGTAACTTTCATGTGTCAAGGGCAGCCAGGCGTCGACGAAGAAGTCCGCGTCGCCTTCGGCGACCGAGGTGAAGACTACGCCGGGTTCGCCTTCTGTTGAGTTGACGTCATAACCCATCTCATCTTCAATCAGAACTTCAGCGAGATAGTTCATGGCGATGCCTTCCGCCCAGTTGACGTAGTCGAGGTTGACTTCCTCAACATCGTCGTCGCCGTTACAAGCGGCGAGGGTGAAAGCAAAAGTTCCTACCAGCAGTAATGCTACTAGCTTTTTCATAATGTGAATCTCCTCCTATTTTTTGGTATTACTAAGTCTATGTGGTCATTCATTGATGCGCGTAGATCAGAGCGTTCAGAGAATTACTCGTATCCGGCCTTGTCGCCAAGCGACTGTGTGACACGGTCGATGATGATGGCCAGGATGACAATCGAGATGCCGGCTTCGAAACCGAGCGAGGTATCGACACGAGAGAGTGCACGGCGGACGTCGCTTCCGAGCCCGCCGGCGCCGATCATCGAGGCGATGACGACCATCGAGAGTGCGAGCATGATGGTCTGGTTGATGCCGGCGAAAATCGATTTGAGGGCAATCGGCAGTTGAATCTTCACCAGCAGCTGCTTGCTTGTCGAACCAAGCGACTGTGCCGCTTCTATGATTTCCTTGGGTACGGAGCGGATGCCGAGGTTCGTCAGGCGCACGACGGGGGGCATCGCGAAGATGACCGTGGCGATGGTGCCGGCCGGAATCCCTCGTTGGAAGAGGATAATGGCGGGAATCAGATAGACGAACGCAGGCATCGTCTGCATGAAGTCGAGGATGGGACGGACGATGATGTCACCAAACCAGTGAACCTTCGCCGAGAGAATGCCGATCGGGATGCCGATAATCAACGCGATGAGCGCGGAGACGAGAACCAGTGCAAGTGTCGATACCGCACTGGGCCACAGCCCCATCCAGGAAATCAGGATGAAAGCTACGAATGTGGCCACTCCGGCGATTACGGTCGCGCGTGTGCTCTTGCCACCGGCGAAATGCCATGCAGACATCGCCAGCAAGGACAAGATTAAAGCTAACACCATCGGCGGGAAGAACATCATTATGGATTCGAATCCGCCAATGATCCCGTTCAGTCCGGCGCTGATGCCGTCGAACAGCCAACCGAGATAACGTTGAAGGAAATCAATGAAAATTTCGAACAAATCACCGGGACCACCGATTTCTGTAAACCAATTCGCAGGATCGAACATCATTCATTCACCTCTTCTTCGCTGTCGGCCCGATCGTTCTGACTGCTGCCGTTCGATGTTTGGTCGTTGTCATAATCACGCGTTATGCCCGAGATGACCGACACGCGGACAATGACGCCAAGCAGACGTTTGTCCTCGGAGACAACCGCTATCGGGTATTTCGCATCCCGTGCCAGCGGCAGCAGGTCGATGAGCAGTGTATCGGGGGATATTTCGTGGTAGTCGGTTCTTAAGGCGCTCGAGACGGACCGCTTTCCGGCATCGGCGAGGTCGACGGCGTCGTTGATGTCGAGGATGCCTTGGAGCTGACGTTTCTTATTGACGACAAAGATGCTCGAGATGCCCTCGGAACGCATCTTGCGAATCGCTGCTTTCGGTCCGTCCTTGGAATCGACCATGGCCAGGGGTTGTTTCATGATATGCTCGGCCCGCAGGACTTTGGAACGGTCGACATCCTCGACGAAGTTCCGTACGTAGTCATCGGCGGGCTCGGTCAGAATCTCTTCCGGCGTGCCGATCTGGACGATTCGGCCTTGATACATGACCGCGATGCGGTCACCCAGTTTCAAGGCTTCATCGAGGTCGTGCGTGATGAATACGATGGTCTTCTGCATCTTCTCCTGAAGGTCGAGCAGTTCGTCCTGCATATCCCGACGGATCAGCGGGTCGAGAGCGCTGAACGCTTCGTCCATCAACAGGATGGCGGGGTCGAGCACCAGCGCGCGGGAGAGGCCCACTCGCTGCTGCATGCCGCCGGAAAGCTCGTTCGGCATGCTTTCTTCATAGCCTTTCAGGCCGACCATGTCGAGGACGTCGTAAGCTCTTTTCTTTCGCTCCTCGAAGGAGACACCCTGGATTTCCAGTCCGTAATAGACGTTCTGGACGACTGTCCGGTGGGGGAAGAGCCCGAAGTTCTGAAAGACCATGCCCATCTTTTTCCTCCGAACGGTGCGGAGCTTCTCGCTGCTCATGCCCACAAGGTCCTCGCCCTCGATGATGACGTTTCCGTAGGTGGGCTCGTGCAGACGGTTGAGACAACGGATCAGGGTGGATTTACCGCTTCCCGAGAGCCCCATGACGACGAAAGTCTCGCCACGTTCTATCTGGAAGTTCACGTCGTTCACTGCAATGTTCTGTCCGGTGTCTTTGAAGATCTTGGTCGGTTCGACACCCTCTTCCTTGAGCTCCATAGCTTGTTTCGGGTTGCCGCCGAAAATTTTGTACAAATTCTTCACTTCAATGTGGTACTGGTTCTCGCTCATAGCTGGAAACCTCCTGTGCGCTCGTAATTAAATGCATCTTGGCGTGGAAGATGCATCCGGTGCCGCTTTCCGTTCCGTCGTCTAGCAGTCGTGCTGTGCAGTTCGGCAAGCGAGTGTTCATATTGTCTTTGCTTTGTGGATTCCGTTATCCTGCGGATGAATGTAAACCAACTTGATGATGAAAATTGCAAGTTTTTCAGGCGGAACCTCGTCCAGCTTGTTTATCAATATAACACATTCACGAAAAAAATCAAATTATATACGCTGTACTACGCTTAACGGTGCTATGAAAAGCGGGTGACAGCCCTTTGTTATGCGATGAATTGTTACTAACGCAGGTCCATCACAGGAACTGCATGCGTTTTTATAAAATCGCTCAACAGAGCCGTTGCGAGATTTAAAAGACAATTCGGGATGTCGAACATAACGTTCTTATTTAGAATTTTATTAATATGAAACGTTTCCATAAAGAAAAAACCGGCTTTGAGCCGGTCAGTCAGAAAATCCCGAGCAGATAAACCCCGCTCATCAGGACCGTGCCGACAATAGTAAACGCGAAAGAAACGGCTGCGAGAAACAAATCATCGAGAAAGACAACCGACTTCCGACGAAGGGTTCGGTGCCTGCGCCACACGATGTAGTAGGGGATGGAAAAGATGAACAGGATGATCGCCAGCGTGATCAGTGCCAGCAAGTAATCGCCCATCAGAAAGCGATCCATTGTGAACAGCAAGACATAGATCAGCATGTTGATGCCGATGATCATTGTCATCACGAAGATGAACGAACGGCGACGATATCGTTCAACGAGGCCAAGGCGCATGCGGAACCCTCCTTTCTGCGCTGGCGAGGATTAGTAGGCAAGGCGTGGATAATTTCAGTATTAAACGGCAGACGACAAGCGTCATGCAGCCTGTTGAAAAGCGGCTTCATGGATGGCTCGTGTCATCTCATCCAGGAGGACGAAGCGGATCAAGCGGACCGACTCGAGTTCCCGAGCGATGCGGGCGATGGCCGCGGCGGCGATGTGTGCAGCAGGTTTCATCGGATAGCCGAAGGCTCCCGTGGAGAGCGCCGGGAACGCGATGGATCGGGCCCCCGCATAGTCCGCCTGCCTCAACGCGTTTTCATAGGCGAGGGAAAGCAGCTTGGCTTCCGGTTTGTCCTTGCCGTATACAGGACCGAGGGCATGCACAACATAGCGGTTGGGCAGGTCGAACGCGTCGGTGATGACGGCCTCGCCGGGAGCGATGGGCGCGTGCGGTCTGCATGCGCGTTCAAGTTCGGGACCGGCCGCCTTGTGAATGGCGCCGGCGACCCCGCCGCCCCGCTGAAGCTGAGCGTTCGCGGCATTGACGACGGCATCGAGGTCCGACTGCTCCGTAATATCGCCAATGACACATTCAACGTGTAGTTTATCGAAAACAATCATGTATAACCCTCCTCTAAATGTATTATATCGCATAGACAAATGCGAGGAAAGGAGAGCGCTCCCCCTTCCCTTACAAGCCGATAATCGATATAATGAACAAAAAGACCACCGAGGTGCTCCATGGAACAGCCACGTCTGCTCAAACGCATCGTCATCATCTTCATCGCCTATGTCGTCATCGCCTACGGGGCGATTGTCATCATCGATTTTTTGAACCTGTTCGGCAGCCAGGCGATCATGCACGCCATACAGGACACCCTGAACCCGAAACGGTTCGAAGTTCCCTTGTTCTGGTATTTCATCTCGACACAAGGCAGTTTCACCGAGAACATGCAGTGGGCCTATCTGCTGATCGCCACCATCACCCTGTTCGTCGCTTCAAGAACAGCCAGCCGGCAAGGAGAGGTGTTACTTTCCCGCGGGTTCAAGCTCTGGGGCGCCGGTCTGACCCTGCTCTTTCTCGAAGACACCCTCAACACCCGGCATTGGATCAGACGGGGCGCCTCGGCACTCTTAAATCTTGCAGACAACCGTTCGAGTGCCGCCGCCATCTCCGTGGAAATCTTCATTTATGCACTGATGGGCATTTTGATGCTCTATGCCCTTTTCCGGCTTCGGCGCTTGGTCTTTTCCCACGCCCGCATCACTGCGTGCGTGCTCATCGGGTATGCCGCATACGGTCTTGCAGCAGCCTTTTCGGCGACACGCCATGCCTTTGGCTGGTATTCAAGAGCGGGGGAAGCACTGATTGAGACGTTCAATCTGCGGAGCATTGACACGTGGCGGATTGCGAGCGAGATCATCGAGATGCGCAGCAGCACCCTCGGTTACTATCTCATGGACTACCTGGTCGAGGAACCCCTTGAACTTCTCGGAGCCGGCATGCTGGCCTTCGCCAGCGTGATGCTGCTTTACCTGATCAAGAGGCCGAACAACGAACAGACCCCCGCACCTCATTGAGATTCCGTGTTGCCACGCAAGACCCGGCGGGTTTCAAACACCAGCCAGAAAAATGAACGCACCTTTGACAGAAAAAAGGATTCCGCGATGAAATGCACCGCGGAATCCTTTTTTACACAATCAGAATTCAGGATCGACTTCCTCTTCGAGGCTGTGCAAAAGCACCGCCCACACATTGAGCGCATCCGGGTCCGTGACGGCGAGAATATCCAGCAGATCGTCGCGGGTTTCCGGCGGATTCTCCTCATCGAAATCCTCGAACACCTCGAAAAGGCCTGCCAGTGTGATGTATCCATCGTGGAAGACAGCCCCGCCCTCGATGTATTGCAGGTGGGCCTCGATATCGTCCGGAGTCAGCGTCTCGCCGGTAATGTCGATCACGATTTCACTCGCTTCCCTGTCAAGGAAGGGGGACGGGTGAGAATGGCCTTCCGCGTCGAGCTCGGCAAGTGAATAGGTGTCCTCATCCAGACCGGCCTCGGAAAGACCGGCGGTGAACTCAAGCGTCTCGATAAGGGTCATCATGCGGATGAATTCATTGGCCACCGCTTCGAGGGGCCGGGACTCTTCGGGCATCTCGACCTCGGCGTGGTCGCGCATGGTCATGCTCACGGTCAGGGTTTCGCCTTCGGGGTCGAGCTCATTGTTGATGTCTTCCAGGATATTGGCGAGGTCCAGTTCCATCTCCAGAGTGCCGGCGGAGGGGTTATGCGCCAGCGTGACATCGATATCCGGCAGGAAGCCAAGAACGTTATAGAGGGACTGATACTCATCGGAATCCTTGATCTCCGAGAGCTCCGGCAGCTCATCCTCCGCATCAAGCGGGGAGAGAACTGCATAGATATCGGCGACCATGTCCTCGAAAATGCTTTGCAGTTCATCGCCGGTGAAGGTCATGGTCGTATAGACGGTGTCGCCATCCCACTCAACGTCGACACCGACGCCTTTGTCATCGTAGTAGAGTGGATCGAGATACTTCCCGAACCGTTCGAGTTCGCCCAAGGCGTACTCGAAATCCTCCCGCTCGATGCCATAGATCTCATCAAGGGCTTCGTAGAAAGCGTCGGCCTCCTCGCTGTCCGGATCCAGCGGCAGCGAGAGCACACCGGCTTCAAGATCGAAAAGTTCACGGAAATCGAGCTCTTCTCCATCTTCAGCCATCTCTTCTTCCATCATGTCCAAGAAGGCTGAGACATCCACATAGAGCATGGTTTCCTCATCAATCGTCTCCGTGTAGAAGGTAAGCTCGATCGTCTCCTCAGGGGTCTCGAGAAAGACCCAGGTCTCGGTCCAGACATCGTCGCCATCCAGGACTGTCTTATGGGAGAAGTCCATCTCCATGCGCTCGGTCTCGCCGTTTAGAGGTTCCTCGAAAACCAGGTTGAACGCCATGGTGGATTCTCCGCTCGCCTCGACGGCGTCGGCGAACGTATCCAGATGCGAGAGGTCGCCCGTGAAGGAATCGTAGACTTCCCGGGCCTGGTATTCATCGTGGGGGATATAGATTGCTTCGATCGTCAGGTCCTCTTCCAGGGTAAACGTGTGTTCGGCGTCCTCGGAGAGAACGGAATCATGGGTCGTGTCATACCAATGGTCAAAGACGTAGCCTTCCACTTCCGAGGCGCTCAGGGTGACGTCCGTGCCCGGTTGCACGGGGCCGTCAGGGTCAATCTGCAGATCCACCCCTTCAATCTCGGAATGCAGCGTGGCTTCAACGGCGTCCACGGCTTCACTGTAGACCGCCTCCAGTGTCATATCCGCACTAGGCGTGAAAGTGTAGGACCGCTCTTCGCTCAGGATGTCGCCACTCTCGGAGTCAAGCCAATGTTCGAAGACATAGCCTTCCACCTCCGAGGCGGTCACCGTCACTTCCTGATCCGCCAGGGGGTCGTCAGCGTCCATCGTCAGCTCCGCTTCCTCCAGGTCGCTAGTCAAGACAATATCGAGGATCTCATCCTCACCGTTGAACCAATCGCAGGCCGATAGCGCGCCGACAAGGGTGAACATTAGAATCAGTGCAAACAACCGTTTCATCTCTCTACCTCCATCCTTCAGATTGCCGGTATGCAAAAACCCAAGCAGGTGCCTGGCTTGGGTTTCCTTTTGTCGGCGGTGCATCCGGCACCTGTTGTAGATTGATTATATCACAACCCAGGAAACTAGGCAATATAGAACGCTTGCATAGCGTCCGCGTCCAGATTAAAATGAGTATGAATGACGTTCGAATTCCTGAGGAGGCAGAACATGGACAAAAAAGAACTCAAAGAGACCATGGACGAGAAACTCTACAGTCGCAACTTCCAACGCTGGGGGTTCGATTTGAACCCTTTCGTGTCATTCACAGCCGGAGCGCTGGTGCTGGCACTGATCATCTACGCCGTCGTCGCCAACGCGGAGCTGTTCGGTCTGACCCCCGCCGATGAAGTGTTCCGCTCCGTTCGCGGCGCCGTCGTGGATTATGCCGATTGGATCTTCATCTTCGTCACCAACTTCTTCATCGTCCTCGGCATGTTTTTAGCTTTTTCGAAGCTCGGCAGGGTCCGCCTCGGAGGCATGCAGGCGAAACCGGAATTCTCGAACTTCGGCTGGTATTCGATGCTGATCGGTGCCGGCATGGGCATCGGACTCATGTTCTGGGCCGTGGGTGAACCCCTGACCCATCTCAACGAACCGGGGCCTATCTATGAAGGGGCGCAAGGTCCCGTTTCAGCGCTGGCTTCGACCTTCCTCCACTGGGGGCTGCACCCCTGGGCCATCTATGCCGTCATGGCGCTCTCGCTCGCCTTCTTCTCCTATAACAAGAAGCTGCCGCTCTCACTAAGGAGCGTCTTCTACCCCGTCTTCAAGGAACGGGTCTTCGGCCGGCTGGGGGATGTCATCGACCTCGTGGCCGTCCTCGCAACGCTCTTCGGCCTTGCCACGTCTCTCGGGCTGGGCGTCCAGCAGATCAACAGCGGACTGGGGCATCTCATCGGCATACCCTTCTCGCCGGCCATCCAGGTCCTCATCATCGTGGTGGTGACCGCCATCGCCGCCATCAGCATCATCTCCGGCATCGACAAGGGCGTCCGTGTCCTCTCGCAGATCAACATCAAGCTTGCCTTCGCCTTCATGATGGCGATTCTGCTGTTCGGACCCACACTCTACATCATCCGCCTTTTCGCCTCCTCGCTGGGCACTTACCTCACGGACCTGCCGGGTGCGGCCTTCTTCCTCTCACTAGGTCCCGGTGAAGCGCGGGACTGGCAGGGAGCCTGGACCGTCTTCTACCTGGCGTGGTGGATCTCCTGGTCGCCGTTTGTGGGCATGTTCATCGCCCGCGTCTCGAAAGGCCGCACTATCCGCGAATTCATCATCGCCACACTGCTGGTTCCCTCGCTGCTTTCCTTCGTCTGGCTGAGCGTGTTCGCAGGGACCGCCTTCAACGTGGATGCGGCAACCGGCGGCTCTCTGTTCAATCTTGTGCAGGACAACGTCCCCGTCGCCTTGTTCGAGATGATCAACTTGATCGATTTCGCTTTCCTGCGGGGGGCGATCGCCATCTTCCTCTCGGCCCTCGCCACGCTGATCATCATCTTCTTCTTCATCACCTCGAGTGATTCCGGCTCCGTTGTGGTCAACGCCATCACCTCCGGCGGCAAGACCTCCGTCAAATCCCGCCAGCGGGTTTTCTGGGCGATCATCGAAGGGGCAATCGCGGCGATGCTGATTCTGATCGGCGGTGAACGGGCGCTGGAGACCTTGCAGGATGCGGTCATCATCACCGGGCTGCCCTTCGCCGTAATTCTCTTCTTCATGAGCCTGCTGCTGCTGAGAAGCCTGCAGACTACGTACCGCCGGCAGCGTGACAAGCAGGAGCGCCGCAAAATCCTCAGCATCCTTGAGGCGGAGGAGCTCATGCCCGAGAACACCGACTGAAAAAGGCGCCGTCCGGCGCCTTTCTTCTTGAGCGGATAAGTTGCCTCGAGCCTTCACGCCCCGTATAATAATGTGAAGGAAAGAAGGGATTGCAATGCTCGAACTCAGAAACATTCAAAAAAGCTATACCGTCGGTTCCTTTTACCAGACCGCTCTTGATGGGGTCTCGCTGGCTTTTCGCGACAACGAATTCGTCGCCATCCTCGGGCCGAGCGGATCCGGGAAGACGACGTTGCTGAACCTTGTCGGCGGACTGGATCGCTACGACAGCGGGGATTTGCTCATCGACGGCAAGTCCACCGCCGATTTCAGCGAAGCCCAATGGGACCGGTACCGCAACCACGCCGTGGGGTTCATCTTCCAGAACTACAACCTCATCGGCCACAGCTCGGTGCTCTCCAATGTTGAGACCGGCATGACGCTTTCTGGTCTATCAACCTCGGAGCGCCGTAAAAGGGCGTACGAGGTCCTTGAACGTGTGGGACTCAAGGAGCACGTCCACAAACGCCCCAACCAGCTCTCCGGCGGACAGATGCAGCGGGTCGCCATCGCCCGGGCGCTCGCGAATGATCCCGACATCATCCTGGCTGATGAGCCCACGGGCTCGATCGACAGCGAAACCGCACGACAGATCATGGAACTAATCCAGGAAATCGCGAAAGAGAAGCTCGTCATCCTCGTCACCCACGACGAACATATCGCCGAAACCTACGCGGAGCGTACCATCAAACTCTCCGATGGAAAAGTCACGGGTGATTCCCATCCTTATGAGAAGGATGGCGGGTCGAACGGACGGCTCTCCTTCACCCGGACGGCGATGGCATTCACACAGGCGATACGCCTCTCCTTCAACAACCTCCGCACCAAGAAGGTGCGCACGGCGATCACCGCCTTCGCCGGCAGTATCGGCATCGTCGGCGTCGCGCTCGTGCTCGCCCTCGCCAATGGCATGAACCAGGAGATCGACGATCTTGAGCGTACGACGCTTTCCGAATTCCCGATACAGATTGAAGAGGCGCCAATCGATTTTGATGCCCTCGAGGGCGGTCCTCAGCAGGCCCGGGACGATATCTGGGAGGACCGCCCCGACACCGATGTCCTCTACCCTTACGACGACGAATTTGAATTCACCCAGCACTTCAACGATATCGACGAGGAATTCCTCACCCACCTTGAAGACATCGACGATGAGTGGGTCCACGAAGTCAGCCACGTCCGCGGCATCGACTACACCCTCCTCAAAGACACCGGAGCAGGCTACGATATTGACGCGGGCGATGTGGGCTTTTCCCAGTCGCTCGCCGAGACCGCCTTCTTCGAGGACAACTACGACATGCTTGCGGGCGAGGCGCCCGAGGATGAAAGCGGACTCCTGCTGATCGTCGACCGCTACAACCGCATCAGCGAAAATTTCCTCGAAGCCCTCGGCATGGATACAGGCACGGAGGAAATCGAACCCGAAGAGTTCCTCGGCCGCCGTTTCCTCAATCCTCTCCTTGATGAGCGCATCGGATATGACGAAGAGGAAGACCGCTACTACCGCCGCGGCGCGGCGGACATCTACGCAGACGGCGAGGGCATCGAGCTCGAGATCGAAGGCATCGCCCGACCCGCCGGCGAGGTTCCCGGCGGTATCCTCGATACCGGTCTGAAGTACCATCCCGACCTCGAGACTGCCCACCTCGAGCACGCCGAGGAATCCGAAGTCGTCGAGGCCCAGCAGGCCGACCCCGAAACCAACATCTTCACCGGATACTCCCTTAACGAAAGCGACTATGAGGACCGCATGCAGGAGTTCGGCGCCGATGCGACCCCGAAACGCATCGACATCTATCCCGTCGACTTCGAAGCCAAGAACGAAGTCGTCGACTATCTCGACGAATACAACGAGGACCGCGAAGAGGATGAACGCATCGTCTACACCGACTTCGCGAGCATCATCACCGATCTTTCCGGTGATGTGATCGACAGCGTCTCCTACGTCCTCATCGGCTTCTCCGCCATCTCGCTGGTCGTCTCCTCGATCATGATCGGCATCATCACCTACGTCAGCGTCCTCGAACGGACCAAGGAAATCGGCATCCTCAGAAGCCTAGGCGCCCGCAAACGCGACATCTCCCGCGTCTTTAACGCCGAGAGCGTCACCATCGGGTTCGTAGCTGGATTCTTCGGCGTCCTGGTCGCCTATTTACTGACCTTTCCGATCAATCGTTTCATCGCCCGGCTTGTAGATGGCGTCGAGAACCTCGCATCGATGCCTGTGTGGTCGTTCGTCGGTCTGATCATCCTCAGTGTCTTTCTTACCTTCGTCGCCGGGTTGATCCCGGCACGGATCGCGGCACGGAAAGACCCCGTCAAGGCGCTGCGCGTCGATTAAACAACATCGTTCATCAAAAAAGATATGCCAGCCGCTCATGAGAGCGGCTGGCATTTTTATGCAAAAGCGTGAGGGGATTGCCCTGCAACTGTTCATTTCCACTTCCGGGTTTTCTGTTTTGCAAAGAGAACGAGAACAGCCGCCGCGACTGCAAACAGCACCGCGACAAAATTAAACTCGGTCGGTGAACCGAAACCGAGCGCCGCTGCAAGAAATCCTCCCAGCACGGCCCCCGCAGCACCGGCCAGGACATCCAGCAGGTACGCCTTCGGCGTAGCTGTCTCGGCGACGAAACTGAACAGAGCGCCGGCGACAATCCCAAGCGCCGCCCAAAGCACTAAAAACATGGCATGACTCCTTCCTAGAGTGTCGGGCCGGATGCGAAAATGCAAGACGCGGTCCGCACCTCATATTATACCACATCGCCTCAAAGAAAAGAGAAAGAAAGCCTTTACCTTTCCGAAGGCTCGAAAAACCGCATGCCGACGCCATAGTCCTCGACAAGCACGTGGTCGGGGAAACGGATCAGCTTCGCCGCGACATAGAGATCCCCGACGCAGCCTGAGACATGAAAAGCGAAGACGAACGTCGCCAGACCGCTCCACAGCGGAGAGCTCAGCACGGCGATCAGGAACAGGGGAATGCCGATCAGGACGAATGGCGCGAGCGCGGAATACAAATAATGGCGTTTGTAAAAATACGTGCCCGCGACACTCGCGCTCGCGGCGAAGCCGTGGAAACGATAATCCACTTTCAATGACGGATCGGCCGCTTTGAAAGCCAGCCCGTGAACCGCTTCGTGTAGCATGATGTAAAGCACCACCGACGGCAACAGCAGAATCAAGGTCCAAAGACCGGCCTCGCCGCCGCCGGTGGCGATGGACACCAGAGCGAACGCCGCGATGAACGCGACAACCGCCCCGACGTTGATGCCGACGGCCAGGGCCTTGTGTTTCTGAATATCGATGTGGAGCGTCTCCCGGTAGCCTTCCGGCAGCCGGGTCTCGGGGGTTTTGAACATGGTGTCTCCTCCGTTCGGGTTTATGCTGCTTGAATGTGGTCTTTGAGGAACGTCTCAATCTTCTCGTTGCAGTCTCCGGGGTTGTCCAGCATGCACAGGTGCGAACCACCCTCGACGACTTGCTGCTCCGCGAAGGGCTGGACGGCATCCCAGATCTCGGCGTGACGTTTGATGGATGCGCGGTCCTGCGACCCGCAAAGCACGAGGGTCGGTACGGAGACTTGTCCTTCCGGCCGCTTGAGAATCGCATCGAGGGCTTCTCTTTCCAGCTCGAGCAACCGGCCTTTCCCTAGAGTCAGCCCCTGCTTGTAAAGATAAATCCGCGCCGCGCTATTCAGAGCTTTTTCCCGCGCGTGCCGTCTGAAATAGACCTTTTCCGGCAGCAACCCAAGCGCGTACGTCCGCAGCTTCAAAAACCAAGCACGCAACGGTGTCAGACGGACCAGCGGCAACGAACCGATCTCCACGAGCCCCCGAACCCTCTCCGGGTGTCGAATGGCGAAATACTGCCCGAAAAAGCCGCCATGTGCATGCCCGATATGGAAGACCTGCCGGGCGGAGAGGTGGTCGAGCAACTCGATCAACACCTCCGAAAGCATCTCGAAGGAAAAGCGTCGTTCCTCGAAAGCCCCATTACGATAGGGCAGATCCCAAAGCAGGACCTGATAGTGCTTTGAAAAATAATCGGCTTGCGGTCTGAATGACGCCCGGTCCATCCCCAGCCCATGGGTGAAGACGAGAATCGGAGCATCCGTCGGCCCCCTCAGCTCATACTCCAAGCTGCCGAAACTGCTTTTGAACATCATGCATGTCCCCTTCCTTAGTTATATATCTTATCACAGAACGCATGATGTCGAACATGACAATCGGAAAACCTGCCGGCAGAAACTAAAAAAGGTCAAAGATAGCACGATTCATTTGACAAGCTAGAAGGGAACTGAAAAACAAATTTTCAGCCGATGGAAGCGTTACGACGCACCAAGCGCCATCAAACGTTCAATCCAGCGGGCGGCCAAGGACAGCGGCAAGAGACTGCAAAGCGGCGTGCAGTTCGTCGAACCCATCGAAATCCAGCGACTGGGCTCCGTCGGAACGCGCGAGGGATGGCTTGTCGTGCACCTCGATTAACAATCCATCGGCGCCGGCTGCCAAGGCCGCCTGGGCAAGCGGCGGGACCAGTCGGCGCCGGCCGGCCGCATGTGAAGGATCCACCAGCACCGGTAGATGCGAAAGCTCCTTGATGATCGGGATGGCCGAGACGTCCAGCGTGTAGCGTACATGCCGGGCGAACGAGCGGATCCCCCGTTCGACGAGGACGACGGAGGGATTGCCGCCCGCGAGCACATATTCCGCCGCGAGCAGCCACTCCTCGATTGTCGCCGAGGGGGCGCGCTTGATCAGCACGGGCTTGTTCGTCCGACCTAGCGCCTTGAGCAGATGGGTGTTGTGCATGTTCCTGGCCCCGACCTGGTACATATCGACATAATGGTCAAGCCGCTCGATCAGTTCGGCGGCGGGGACTTCGCTCACCACGCGCATTCCCTGTGAATCCGCAGCCCCCCTCAGCAGTTTCAGTCCTTTTTCCCCGAGCCCCTGGAAGGCATACGGCGAGGTTCTCGGCTTATAAGCCCCTCCGCGTAGGATGAAGACACCCTTGCCTCCCAGATGGGTCGCGATGCGGTGCATTTGGCCTTCATCCTCGACACTGCAGGGTCCGGCGATGATCCGGGTCCTCTCTCCTCCGATCGGCACGCCTCCGACATCGACGACTGTATCCTCCGGCTTGAGAGCCCGGCTGGCGCGGCGGTAGGGCGGCCGGCTGTCGACGACCTCCTCGACGGCGTCAAAAGCACGCACATCATCCGCATCAAGGGACGCGGCATCTTTTAGGATGCTCAAGCAGACAGACTCGTCCGTGGAATACTTTTTGACCTCATAGCCCTCGCGCTCGAGATAGTCGAGAAGTTCTCGGTATTGATGTTGTGTGGCGGAACTCTTCAAGCGGATCAACATGGTCCATCGCTCCAAACCGCGCCTGCGAACGCAGCTTCCCTACTGCGTCGAGGCGCTTCCTCTTGGCTGCTCACAGCCCGTTGCTTTCCTTCTTTGGGAATGGTACAATCGAAATGGGCGCAAGTCCTCCCCCGGGAGGACTTTTTCATTATTGAAGGAGTGTGATTCTGTGGCACAGACAAAATACATCTTCGTAACCGGCGGCGTGGTCTCGAGCATCGGCAAAGGCATCACCGCCGCTTCACTCGCTCTGCTGCTCAAGAGCCGGGGACTGAAGGTGTTCCTGCAGAAACTCGACCCTTATATCAACGTCGATTCCGGAACGCTCTCCCCTGCGCAGCACGGCGAAGTCTATGTGACGGCCGACGGCAAGGAATGCGACCTCGACATCGGACATTACGAACGTTTCCTCGATACGAAGCTCAACCGTCTCGCAAACTGCACCGCCGGCGCCATCTATCACGACGTCATCGAACGCGAGCGCGAAGGGGCCTACCTCGGTTCAACCATCCAGGTCATCCCCCACATCACCGAAGCGACGAAGGCGCGCATCAAGGAAGGGGCCGAGAGTGCAGCGGCGGATGTCGCCATCATTGAGATCGGCGGAACCGTCGGGGATATCGAGTCGCTGCCCTTCCTTGAGGCCGCGAGACAATGCCGGAGTGATTTCGGCAGCGACCAGACCCTCTACATCCACACTACGCTGGTGCCCTTCGTCGACGCGGCGAAGGAACTCAAGACGAAACCGACGCAGCACAGCGTCAAAGAACTAAGGAGTCTCGGAATCCAGCCGGACATGCTTGTGCTGCGTTCGAAACAGCCCATCGAAGCCGAAGTGCGTGGAAAAATCGCGGCCTTCTGCGATGTTTCCACCGAGCGGGTCATCGGCTGCGAAGACGTCGCCTCCATCTACGAAGTTCCGCTGCTTCTTGAATCGTCCAACGTAGCGGACAAGGTTGTCGAACGGTTGTCGCTGCCCGCCGGCAGACCCGACCTCAGCAAGTGGCGCGGCATGCTCGACGCTTTAGAAAAGAAAGGTGAAGTCGTCCACATCGCCGTCGTCGGCAAATATGCAGACTATGCGGATGCCTATCTCTCAACAACCGAAGCCCTCCGCCACGCGGGAGCGAGCATCGGCGCCGAAGTCCACGTCGAGCTCGTCGGTACCGACCGCCTGGAACGCGAAGACGTCGAAAGCTGCCTGGATGCTTACGACGCCGTTCTTGCCCCCGGCGGATTCGGCGCGCGCGGCACGGAGGAAATCATCGCCGCCATCCGCTACGCACGGCGGAAGGACCTCCCCTTCCTCGGCATCGGCTACGGCATGCAGCTAGCGGTCATTGAAGCCGTGCGGACACTCGCCGGCAGAGAAGCGGCCAGCAGCATCGAAATCGACCCCGCGACCAGCCTGCCCCTGTTCACGCTCGAAGGGGGGCAGAGCGACCAGACCCGCTACGGCGGCACCATGGTGCTCGGGGAACAGCCGGTCGAACTAAGGGGCGGCACCCTCGCCGAACGTCTCTATGGGGAGAGCCCCATCTACGAACGCCACCGGCACCGCTATCAACTGAGCGAACAATACACCAACCTTCTCAAGGAGGCGGGGTTGACGATCAGCGGCCGCCACGCAGAAAGCCGGGTCGTATCCGTCGTCGAGCGTCCCGAGGCAGCCTTCTTCCTCGGCGTCCAGTACCATCCCGAATACGCCTCGCGGCCGCTAAGGCCGCATCCGGTGTTCACCGCCTTCATCGAGGCCGCGCGTCATTCGTAGATGGCAGGCTTGAGAAGCCCCACGAAGGGAAGATTGCGATACAGCCCTTCATAATCCAGTCCGTAGCCGACGACAAAGACGTCGGGGATCTCGACGCCGATATAATCGGGATTGTAGCCCTCCTTGCGGCCGGCGGGCTTATCAAGCAGCGTCACGACCTTCACGCTCTTCGCCCCCCGATGCCGAAGCAGATCAATGACCGCCTTGAGGGTCCGCCCCGAATCGACGATGTCCTCGGCGATCAGTACATGCCGGTCCGCCACGGCCATGTCGAGGTCCTGCTCGATGCGCACAGCCGCAGCTGCCTGCAGCCCGCCATAATAGCTCGAGACATCCATGAACCCCAGCTCGAGGTGGAAATCCAGCTTCTGGACGAGGTCTGAAAGGAACGGGATGCAGCCTTTGAGCAGACCCAGCACGATGGGGCACTTGTCCTGATAATCCTCGGTCAGCTCACGAGCGAGCCGCTCGATCTCCGAGTGGATGCGCGCTCTTGAGACGATGGTCTCGGAAATATCCTTTTCCAGCATCCGCATCACCCCATTTCAGTATAACACAACGCATTTATGCACTTCTCCATCTTTTGTGCGACGACCTGCGCCCAGGCGCAGGTTTTTCAATGGAACCGCGAGGATTACTTCAAGTGGTAATCGCGGTAGGCGTCGAGATCGACGTCCGCCTCATAATCGATATTCTGAAAACCAAAACCGTTCATGTGGTAGAAATCCTCGAGGAGTTGATGCATGCCCTTTGAAGCGAGCAGTTGCTCTTCGTTGGCCTGCATTTTTTCCTTGACGTCACGCTGGACATCCTCCGCAAGCTCGAAACGGTCCATGCGCAGACGACCTTCCGAATCCAGATCGCGCGTGTCCCCATAGACCATGTCCGCGAAGAGGCGATGCTTGTGCTCGAGAATGGATTCATGTGTGCCGCGATCAAGCATGACATCGAACAGCGACGCGACGTAGACGGGCATCTGCGGGATGAAGACGCTGGCCTTCGTGACCACGGCCTTGCTTGAAGAGATGAGCGCCTCGCCGGATACGTGCTGTTTCAGCCACTCATCAAGGGTCCGGGCGGTGCGCTCGAGATCCGCTTTCGCATGACCGAGCGTACCGGCACGATAAATCTTCTCCGTCGTCTCGCCGCCGACATAGGTGTAGGAGATGGTCTTCGCGCCTTCGGCGAGCAGACCTTCGTCCATCAGCACTTCCATCCAGCGCGACCAGCCTTCCCCGCCCATCACGTAGACGGTGTCTTCAATCTCCTGTTGGGTCGCCGGTTGGACCTCGAGCGGTTCGATGGTCTGCCTGGCGAGGTCGATGGTCTTCCCCGAGGCCGCTTCGCCGACAGGCTTGATAGCGGAGCGCACCAAATTCCCCTCGGCATCAGGACGCGCCCCGGCGGCCAGCGAATAAATCACGAGATCGACGGGGCCGGTCGCCTTCAGATACTCGATGACATCCTGCTTCATCTTGTCGCTGAAGGCGTCCCCGACGAAATCCTTGTGGGCGCTCCGCTGGGCGGTCCGCTGGAAAAAGATGTTGTTCCACCACCCGGCGGTCCCCGTCCGACGCCCTTTGGGCGGGGCTTCGTAGGAGACGTTGATGGTATCCGCACCGGCCCCTTCAGCGAGCGCGACGCGGCTTGAGAGACCGTATCCGGAGGAACCGCCGATGATGAGCACGCGCGAGGGGCCCTTGAAGGACTTGAGCGCCCGTGTCTTTTCGACCTGCGATTCGATGTACTGCCGGCACCCTTCGGGATGGGCGTTGGTGAAGACGTTCGATCGGATCCTGGGTTTGATGACCATGCTTTCCCTCCGTTTCTGAGACGTTTCGTGGTTGCTTCTATTGTAACATTACCTGTGGTTCTGTCATCCCTTTTCCCCGCTTTGAATTCTTTAGGTAAAAAAAAAGGACGGCTCGGCCGTCCTTATGTATCTGTTTCTTAGGAAGCGCCCATGCCGCCGTCGACACGGTACTGAACGCCGGTGATGAACTGGCTTTCATCAGAGGCAAGGAAGAGCACCAGCTGCGCGACTTCCTCGCTCGTGCCGTAGCGACCGAGCGGGATGCCGGCTTCGAGTTGTTCTTTCGCAGCTTCCGCGTCCTCGGGATTGAAACCCGCTTCGAGGCTCTCCATCATACGCGTCTGGATGGGAGATGGGTGGACCGAGTTGACGCGGACATTGGAACCAGCCGCCTCAAGCGCCGCGGACTTGGTGAGCCCCGTGACGGCATGCTTGGAAGCGATGTAGGGCGCGACGCCCGGGCTGCCGCCAAGACCGGCGACGGATGACATGTTGATGATGCTGCCTTCGTTCTGCTCCATCATGATCGGCATGACATATTTCAAGCCGAGGAATATGCTGCGCACGTTGACGTTCATGACTTTCTCGTAGTCTTCAAGTTTTTGCTGCGGAATCGGAGCAACTTCGCCTTCAATGCCCGCGTTGGGGAAGAATACATCGATGCGGCCATAGCGTTCCTTCGTAAGCTCGACGAAGTTCTTGACCTGCTCGTCGTCGGAGACATCGGCCGTAACCGTCACGACCTCGCCGAGCGGCGAAAGCTCCTGTTTCGCTTCTTCGAGCCCTTCTGCAGAGATATCCACAAGCACGACGGCTTTAGCGCCCTCTTCGAGGAAGAGCTTACCCGTTGCGCGTCCGATGCCGTACGCGCCTCCTGTGATGAGTGTAACCTTGTCTTTCAATCTTGCCATGAATGGTTCCCTCCTTCAATTGGTTTCATCCTTAAAATAACACGCCGGGAAGCAAAAATCAATATATTTGTAATACAAATATTCTGTATTACATGCTTTGTTTCCCGTGCATCGTATCTAACTTGTTCAAGTTTTTTACCATCTCCCTGAAGCTCTACAAGCAAACAGGTTTACAAGAGCAATTCTGTTTGATAAGATAATAATAGATTAAGTACAAGCGATAAGCTAGTCTTTTTGAACATATGGGGAGGGGATTTTTATGTTTCACTCGATTACATCCGAAATCTGTAAATAATAAAGAAAGCTCGATTCGTCGACTTTCTTTTTCATAGGATAGATGTCTGTCTCCTGCGCTGAGCGCGGGAAAATCTTTACAGATTCAAAGGAGGGGGAAGATGCCTTCGGGCATCGAAAGAGTATGAGACGTCTGATCAAACCCTTATTTGCACTATCGCTTGCCTTCTTGTTCGTGTTCACCCTGGCAGCTTGTGACGAAGAAGTTCAAGAAATCGAAATCCGCACCGAAGACGACGACATTCAATGGCGCTATGAAGGCGATGATGAATGGAACGACCTGATCGCCCTCGAAGAGTTGGAAGGCCCCGCCGGTGAAGACGGCGAGGACGGTGAAGACGGCATCGGTATCG
>PULR01000002.1 GCA_003551005.1 Mollicutes bacterium | reverse complement strand
TGCTTGAGGTCGAGACTTATGACCGGCTGGAGTTCGCCGAGAGTGGCAAGGACTAACAGCTCTGAACAGCTCCACTATCTCCTTGGCTTTTCCGGTCTCCGCATGGTGCAGGATGAAAAGATGTTGTGTTTCTCCCTTGATTCCGTCCTGCTCGCCGATTTTGCCAGGCTCACCAAGGACACGCGGGTCATTGTGGATCTGGGGACCGGTTTCGCCCCTGTGCCGTTGTTTCTGAGCACACGAGCATCGGCGGCCATCTATGGTATGGAAATCCAGCCGAGGGCCGCGGAGATCGCTCGTCGGAACATCCGCCTGAACGGCCTTGAAGACACCATCACCATCGTCGAGGATGACCTGCGGCGTGCACACGAGCATTTCACTTCTTCCAGCGCGGATTACATCACCTGCAATCCGCCGTATTACAATTACGGCACGAAAGCTTTGGGAGCTTCAAAAGCGAAGAACCTCGCCAAGCATGAACAAGATCTCTCCTTGCAGGATATCGTCCGGACGGCGCGCTACCTCCTTTGCAACAAAGGCCGGCTGGCGCTGGTGCACAAGCCGGAGCGGATTGAAGAGGTGATCGCCCTCCTGGCCGAAGAGCGCCTGCATCTCAAAAGGCTGCGCATGGTGCACTCCAGGCAGGACAGCAGGGCCTCCCGGGTGCTGTTCGAAGCCGTTGTCGGCGGACGCATCGGCGGCGTGGAGGTTCTTCCTCCGCTTGTGGTGCATGAGGGGGAGGACTATTCCGAGGAAGTGCTCCGAATATTCAAGAGGAAGTGAGCCGATGCACATCCAGCGTAGTTATCTCGATGAAACCCCGGCCCTGTATCTGGTGCCGACGCCCATCGGAAACTTAAAAGATATCACCTATCGCTCGGTGGAGATTTTGCAGACTGTCGCGCGGATTTATGCGGAAGACACCCGCCATAGCAGCGGCCTACTCAGGCACTACGGCATCGACACGCCGTTGCGAAGCTTGCACGAGCACAACGAATCCGCCCGTATCGAGGAAATCGACAACATACTTGCAGAAGGCGTCGAGGTGGCCCTGATCACGGATGCAGGGACGCCGCTCATCAGTGACCCGGGCGGCCGGCTTGTCGATACCCTGGTTGCTCGTGGAAGAAAAGTGGTGGCCCTTCCGGGTCCGACCGCCTTCCTTCCCGCCATCGTTGCCTCCGGTCTTCCGCCGCATCCATTCCTGTTCTTCGGCTTTCTGCCGTCGAAAGCGGGCGAACGCAGACAACGCCTGCGCGCGCTTTCAACACTGACTTATACCCTTGTCTTCTACGAAGCCCCGCAACGACTGCATGCATCGTTGGAGGCGATGAAGGAAAGCTTCGGCGAGCGCCGAGTGGTCATCGCCAGGGAGCTTTCGAAAAAATATGAGGAAATCACCCGGCTGAGACTTTCCGAAGTCCACGATTTGCCCAAGCTCAAAGGCGAACTCGTCCTCCTCGTCGAAGGTGCGTCGCAGGATGTCTCGCTTGAGCGTGTCGACGCGGTCGATCACGTGCAGCTCCTGCTTGAGGACGGATTCAGCGAGAAGGATGCAATCAAGCAGGCGGCCTCCGCGCGGGGCGTCAAGAAGAACGAGGTCTACATGGCTTACCAAAGATACAAAACGAACCTTGAATAAGGAGTGAAACCTATGGCGAAGACGTTCTACGTCACCACGCCGATCTATTACCCGAGCGGCAAGCTGCATATCGGGAACACCTATACGACGGTGCTTTGCGATATGCTCAGGCGATACAAGGAGATGCGCGGCTACGATACGTACTATCTGACCGGCATGGACGAGCATGGAAAGAAAATCGAGACCGTCGCGGAGGAACGCAATCTGCCACCGAGCGAGCACGTCGATGAGATCGCCGAGCAGACGCGGGCGCTATGGGACCGGATGCAGATTTCCTATGATGATTTCATCCGCACGACGGAGAAACGCCACAAGACCGTCGTCCAGAAGATATTCGAGCAGCTCCTCGAACAAGGGGACATCTACCTCGGCACCTACGAGGGACACTATTGCATGCATTGCGAGGCCTTCTTCACCGAAAGCCAGCTGGGTGAAGGGGCGACTTGTCCCGACTGTGGCCGTGAGACCAGCAAGCTTAAAGAAGAGAGCTATTTCCTACGGCTCAGCAAGTATGAGAAACAGCTTCTCAAGTTCATCGAGGACAATCCTGACTTCATCACGCCGGAATCGAGGCGCAACGAAGTGCTCGAGTTCATCCGTCAGGGCCTCAACGATCTGAGTGTCTCCCGGACGACTTTTGATTGGGGCATCAAGGTCATCAGCAACCCCAAGCACGTCGTCTATGTTTGGATTGATGCTTTGTCGAACTATCTGAGCGCCCTTGGCTATTTGACCGATGACGACAGTCTCTACAAGAAGTATTGGCATGGCGACGAAGTCGTGCATGTCGTCGGCAAGGACATCCTGCGCTTCCATGCCATTTACTGGCCGATCATGCTCATGGCACTGGATGTACCCATAACTTTCCGGCTGCACGCGCATGGCTTCTACATGATGAAGGAAGGCAAGATGAGCAAGTCGAAAGGCGGGGTCATCTATCCCGATACGCTCATGGAGCGCTATGGACTTGACGAACTACGCTATTTCCTCCTCCGGGAGCTGCCCTACGGCGGCGATGGCGTCTTCACGCCGGAAACGTTCGTCGAGCGCATCAACTATGATCTGGCGAATGATTTCGGGAATCTTCTCAACCGCACCGTGTCGATGATTAACAAGTATTTCGACGGCAAGGTCACTGCCTTTTCGAAAGAAGGGACCGACTACGACGCCTCGCTGCGCGAGACGTGTGAACAGACCATCAAGGAATATACGGAAAACATCGAGGAGCTCAAGGTTGCGGAAGCGATCCGGTCCGTGTGGAAGCTCATCTCCCGCACCAACAAATATATCGACGAGACCACGCCGTGGATTCTGGGCAAGGACGACTCCCGCCGGGCGGAACTCGAGAACGTGCTCTATCACCTGAGCGAATCCCTGCGCTTCATCGGGGTTCTGCTCCGGCCCATTCTGCTGGATGCGAGCGAGTCCCTCTTCAGGCAGCTCGGCATCCCTCAAAAGCTCCGCGGCTTCGATACACTGGAGTTCGGGACGCTTGACGCTGTCGAGACCGTCAGTAAACCCTCCCCTCTCTTTCCTCGCCTGGATGTCGAGGAAGAGGTCGAGAAGCTTCAACGCATCATCCGTGGCGACGATGCGGAGGAATCTGAAGAGTCTGATGAGGAGAAAGCCACCATCGAGGACTTTGTCAAACTGGACGTGCGGGTCGCGAGAGTCGTCGACAGCAAGGCGCATCCCAACGCCGACAAACTGCTCGTGCTCCAGGTCGATATCGGCGGGGAGCAGCGCCAGATTGTCGCCGGCATCGCCAAGCACTATGATTCCAAGGAGCTGATCGACAAACACGTCGCGGTCATTGCCAACCTCGAACCGGTCACGCTGCGCGGTGAGAAAAGCGAGGGGATGCTGCTAGCGGGCTCCAACGACGACGAGCTCGAAGTGCTGACCCTCGATGGACTCAACCCCGGAGACAAGATTCAGTGACAATCATTACATAAGCATTGACAAGCAGCACCCGATGGGCTATTATATCCTTTGGTACATTTCCAAACCCCATAGCCCCGATCCCTTATCGATTTAGGAGGCTAGCTCGACATGAAAACATACATGACCAGAAAAGAAGACGTCGACCGGAACTGGTTCGTCGTCGACGCGAAAGGGCAGCGACTCGGACGCCTATCAACCGAAGTGGCCGCGCTTTTGAAAGGCAAGCATAAGCCGACGTTCACACCCCACGTGGACAATGGCGACTACGTCATCGTCATCAATGCGAAGGACGTGGAACTCACCGGGAAAAAATGGGAGCAGAAGAAATACTATCGCCACTCCCAGCATCCCGGCTCGCTCAAGGAGCGGACCGCCGAGGAGATGAACCGGAAACATCCCACGAAGATGGTCGAACTCGCCATCAAGGGTATGCTTCCGCGAAACAAGCTCGGCAGCCGGATGTTCAACAAACTCTACGTCTACGAAGGCGAGGAGCATCCGCATCAGGCACAACAACCCACACCCTACGAGCTCGAAGGATAAGGAGGAAGACTACCGATGAAAGAAGAAACGCGATATCAGGGAACCGGGAGACGGAAGAACGCTATCGCACGGGTCATCTTGAAACCCGGATCCGGTGAGTTCATTGTCAACGACCGTCCCTTGAAAGAGCATATTCCTTCCCCTTCGATGCGGCTTGATGTGTTCCAGCCTCTCGAACTGACCGACAACAAGCAGTCGTTCGACATCCAGGTGAACGTCGATGGCGGCGGCATCTCGGGTCAGGCCGGAGCCATCCGTCACGGCATTGCCCGGGCCCTTTTAGAAGTCAGCGCCGATTACCGAAAACCGCTGAAGAAAGCGGGACTTCTCACACGTGACCCTCGCGAGAAGGAACGCAAGAAATACGGACTCCGCAAGGCGCGTCGCTCGCCGCAGTTCAGCAAGCGTTGAACATTCCTGCAAATCGCCCCCACAAAGAGTCCCCCTCTCCGCAGGGGGACTTTTTCAATCCCGGACTTGCCCGTTTCCATCAGGAACCTTATAATGAAGATTAGTCCGATCACCGTATAGGAGGCCACAACATGGACGTCAGAGTGCGCTACGCCCCGAGCCCGACCGGATATCTGCATATCGGGAACGCCCGGACCGCGCTTTTCAATTATCTTTTCGCCCGCCGCCACGGCGGCTCCTTCATTGTCCGCATCGAAGACACGGATGTCGCCCGCAATGTCGACACCGGTGTCGAGGACCAGCTTTCGCTTTTGCGCTGGCTGGGTATCGACTGGGACGAATCCATCGACAAGGAAGGCGGGGTCGGTCCTTACCGTCAACTCGACCGCCTCGAATGGTATCGACATTACGCGGAAGCCCTCATCGAAAGCGGCATGGCTTATCGATGTTATTGCACGGATGAGGAACTCGAAGCCATCAAGCGTGAACAGGAGGCCTCCGGCGCGGATCGGTTCCACTATCCACGACGCTGTCTCGACAAGCCGGAACAGGACGCTCCCTACGCCATCCGCTTCAAAGTGCCCGATGCGACGCGCTACGCCTTCGATGACCTTATCAAGGACACCGTGACGTTCCAAAGTGAAGATATCGGTGATTGGGTCATTATGAAGCGCAACGGGATTCCGACCTACAACTTCGCCTGCGCTATCGATGATGCGTTGATGAAGATATCGCATGTGCTGCGAGGCGAGGACCACATTACAAATACACCCCGCCAGTTGATGGTGCTCGACGCTCTGGGCTTCAAACGACCAATCTACGGCCACATGCCGCTGATTGTCGATAAAGACGGACGCAAGTTATCCAAACGTTCCGGGTCTGTGCTGCAGTACATCAGCCAGTTCAAGGAACGCGGTTTCCTCCCCGAAGCGTTGTTCAATTTCATCGCGCTTCTAGGCTGGAGCCCGGATGCGAAAGCGGAAGTGTTCACCCCCGGGGCTTTGGTTGAACGTTTCGATGAAAACCGGCTATCGGGCTCGCCCGCCACGTTCGACGCCGGTAAGCTGCACTACCTCAACCACCAGCACATCCAGCGTCTTGAGCTGGATGAAGCTGTAGCCTTATGCCGTCCGTTCCTTGAGTCGGAGGGCATTACCGAAGACAAAGATCCGGCGTGGGTCCGCGAACTGGTCTCGCTTCTGCAGGAGCGGCTTGATTATGGAGCGGAGATTGTTGATCTTTACCATGCCTTCTTCAAGGGTCCCTTCACCCTCGAAACGGAGGCGAGGGAATTCCTCGCCGCCACAGACGGCGCCGCAACCTTGCTTGGTGACTTGAAAGGCCGACTGCAGGCGCTCGATACGTTCGATGCCGATGCAATCAAGCAAGCCATCAAACAGGCCGGAAAGGCGACAGGCATGAAGGGCAAGCAGCTGTTCATGCCCGTAAGGATTGCAATCAGCGGCCGCATGAAGGGTCCGGACCTGCCACGCATGATCTCCCTGCTGGGTCGGGAGACGGTCCTGCAGAGAGTTTCAAAGACCCTGGATACCCTTGAATAGCCAAAATCGGTTGCATTCTGTCGAACTTCATAGTATAATGGCCCTATCACGTTAGGAAAAGGAGATTTTTGGTTACATGACTGGCACAGTTAAGTGGTTCAACTCTGAAAAGGGCTATGGCTTCATCACCAAGGACGATGAATTCGTCAGCGAAGAGGAAATGCAGACAGAACGTGCACGCGATGTCTTCGTCCATTACAGCGCCATCAACCAGGAAGGTTTCAAGACACTCAATGAAGGCGACAAGGTGGAGTTTGAAGTAGTCGAAGGCGACCGCGGCCCGCAAGCGGCCAACGTTGAAAAGCTTTAAACGGAGTTGAAGACAGGGGGGAAACCCCCTGTTTTTTTATCATTAAAGGCCGGTTCGTTTCCTCGCCGGGCCGGCTGTGTTAAAATAGTATCGATCGGGATACTTCGAAAGGTGGGCTTTTTATGCGCCTCTACAATTCATTGACGAAACGGACCGAGACGTTCGAACCGAAGCGTGAGGGAATCATCGACATCTACGTCTGCGGCCCGACCGTCTATAACTATATCCACATCGGCAACGCCCGCCCGGTGGTGTTTTTCGACGTTGTGCGACGGTTTTTCGAACACATGGGATATACCGTGAACTTCGTCTCGAACTTCACCGATGTCGACGATAAGATTGTCACGAAGGCGCTTGAGGATGAGACTGACGAGATGACCATCGCGAACCGTTTCATCGAGGCCTTCTACCGTGACGTCGAACGACTCGGCAGCACCACGAAATATCTCGCGCCGCGGGTTACCGAACACATGAGCGCGATCATTGACTACATCGACCGGCTTGTCCGAAGCGGGTACGCCTATGAAAGAAACGGGAATGTCTATTTCCGGGTTTCGGAGATTCCCGATTACGGGATGCTTTCGGGGCGCCGGGTGGAAGAACTCATGGAAGGCGCCCGGGTCTCAGTCGAGGCCGAGAAGGAGAATCCCCTTGATTTCACGCTCTGGAAACGCGTCGAGGAGGGCGTGACCTATCCCTCTCCCTGGGGTGAGGGTCGACCGGGCTGGCATACCGAATGCGTCGCCATGATTGAAGAGATTTTCGGTGGGCACATCGACATCCACGGCGGCGGAACGGGGTTGATGTTCCCGCATCACGAGAACGAGATTGCGCAGCACCGAGCTGTCCATGGTCATCCGATCGCCAACTACTGGATGCACAACGGCCTGCTCAACATCGACCAGCAGAAGATGTCGAAGAGCGAAGGGCGGGTCATTCTCGTCAAGGACCTCGACTACGATTACATGGGATTCAGGCTGTTCACGCTCAACACCCATTATCGCGCCCCCATCGATTATTCGGACGAGACGTTGACCAACCATGTCAACGACTGGCAGAAAATCAAGCGGACCTACGCCCAGACGTTCTATCGTCTCGATCTGGCTGAGAAGCTTGATCGCAACGGTTCCTTCGACAGCCGCCTCAACCGCATCTACCACAATTTCATCGAAGCCATGGAACAGGATTTCAACACACCCAACGCCATCACGGAACTGCACAATTTAACCAAATATGCCAACCAGAAGCTGCGAGAGAAGGACACCTTTCCGCAGATGCGCGCAGCGGTTGAACTTTTTGACACCTTTTTCCGGGTCCTCGGACTCGACCCCAGAGTCCGCCGCCTCACCCAGAACGACCGTGCGCTGTATCACGCCTGGACCGAGGCGCGGCAGCACAAGGAGTACGAACGGGCCGATGCAATCCGGGAGAAGCTGCAGGAAAGGGGCATCATCTGAGGATGCTGACCTACAACGCACAGACGCTCGCCTACATCGGTGATGCGGTTTATGAGCTCAGAGTGCGCGAACACCTGCTCGCCACGGGCCACAGCCAGGCGAAGAATCTTCACCGCGCCGCGATTGAACGGACCAACGCGGCCGCTCAGCAGCGGGCCTTGAACCGGCTCTATCCGTTGCTGACGGAAGCGGAGCGTGATGTCGTCCGCAGAGGGCGTAACGCACCATTGGCCCGCAAGTCCCGCAAGGAAGACCTGATGACCTACAAGCTCGCGACGGGCCTTGAAGCCCTCATCGGCCGTCTTCATCTCAGCGGGGAACAGGAGCGGCTGGATGAATTGTTCGATGCGATTCTCTAGTTTTCGCAGCAACAGGTTTCACCGATTTTTCTGCCGGTCTCCTTTGCAGAGGCCTGTTAGTCTGAAGGTGGTAGCGTGATGATTCATGGCAGGAATCCGGTTTGGGAAGCACTCAGAGCCGGCAGGCGGATCGAGGCTGTCTATATCCAGAAGCGGCGCGAGGACTGGCTTATCACCCGGTTAGAACAAACCGGGGCAGAGATTGTCCGGTTCTCCCGCGAGGAAATGGATGAGCGTTTCGGTGAAGGGCACCAGGGATTCGCGGCGAAGGTTGAGCCTTATCGCGAGGCCAGTCTTGACGCGGTGCTCGCAAAAGGGGACGCCAGCGTCTTCCTGATGCTTGATGGTGTCGAGGACCCCCATAACTTCGGTGCCGTGCTGCGCAGCGCCGAGGTCTTCGGTGCGGACGGCGTCATCGTTCAGAAACGACGGAGCGCACCGCTGTCCGCTGCGGCTGTCAAAGTCTCCGCCGGGGCCGTCGAACATGTCGAAATCATCCGGGAGACGAATCTCAACCAGGCCATCCTGAAACTCCAAAGCAAGGGTTTCTGGATCATCGGCCTCGAGATGGAAACCGACCTGGCACTTGAAGCAGTCCCTGTTGATATGCCGCTTTGCCTCATCCTCGGCAGCGAACATAAGGGGCTACGCTCATCAGTCCGCAAGAAGTGCGACTTTCTCGCCCACATTCCCATGCAGGGCCGCCTGAACAGCCTGAACGTCAGTGTCAGTGCCGGCATCGCGCTATACGACGTAACCCGAAGAAAGGGGAGCCATGGAAAGGGAACATAACGACTACGAAATCATCGACCGCATCCGTCAAGGCGACGAGGATGCTTTCGCACTCCTCGTCGCGAACTATTCCCGCCTGATTTCGAAGAAGATTCATAAGTTCAACCTCGCCTATGAGTACGACGATTTATACCAGGAATGTCTCATCATCATCCATCGCTCGGTCTGTTCTTTCAATGAGCATTTCCGGAAGACATTCACTCGGTATCTCGAGATGAATATCGAACGCCATTTGATCAGCTTTATCGAGAAGCGGAAGCGTCGCAGCCGCATTACCGCGCAATATCTTAACGACATAGCGGAGAACAATCATTGTCTTGGTGAGAGAAACGTCTATTACTCGTTGCACCTAGGGGAAATCCAGCGGCTTCTCTCCCCGGTGGAATATGCCGTCTATGTCGGTCGCGAGCTGAAAAGACTCGATTTCAAGACGATCGCCCGAAAGAACAATCTAGGGACCAAGGGCGCCTACAACGCCCTGCACCGTGCGAAGGCCAAAATAAAGGCCTATTTCGAGGATTAATGATTGACACCGAGCCCTCTATTTGGTAAAGTGTTAAGTTGCAAGGTTGTGATTAGACATGCGCAAAGAAGTACGCTTGATCTGTGAAGTCTGTTTCTCGAGAAACTACAAAGCGAGCAAGCACCCTGATGAGAAACGGCGACTCGAGGTCAAGAAGTTCTGTCGACGGTGCAACCGTCACACGACCCACAAAGAAAGCAAATAGGAGCGTTTCGCTATGGAAGACAAGACACAGAAAATTTCCAAAGTCATGGAGATCCTGAAAAAGGAATATCCTTTCGAGGGCTTGCTCCTCGGTGTTTTAGGCATTGCCGTGCTGGTCCTCGGCGTCTATATTTTCGAGGGCGAGGTTCTGGCGATTCAGCTGACGCATTGGTGGATCTTCGCCACTTCCTTCAGGATTGGCGTGTTCTCCGTCCTCGTCATGCTCATCGGCCTCACGGCCATCCTGGTCAGCCTGGCGCCTTTCTTCGTTCCCGGCCTCAAGGAGATGCGCCGCGTGACCTGGCCGAACCGGTCTCTGATGAGCAACCAAACCGCCCGCGTCTTCGGTTTCATCATCCTGCTGTCCTTGATGTTCATCCTGTATGATTTCATCTATCAGCCCATCTTCGAGTTCCTCTATGACATAGGGGCGTACTGACGATGAGCGACGCGCAGAAGGAAAGAAACTGGTTCATTGTCCAGACATACTCCGGGCAGGAGAATTCCGTCAAGGTCAATCTTGAACGCCGTATTGAATCGATGCAGATGGAGGACAAGATTTTCCAGGTTGTCATCCCTGAGCAGATCAAACGTGAGAAGAAAGCGGATGGGACGACGAAGGAAAAGGTAGAGAAAGTCTATCCCGGCTATGTCTTCATCGAGATGATTGTCACGGATGATTCCTGGTTTGTTGTCCGCAACACACCGGGCGTGACAGGGTTCCTTGGCTCAAGCGGTGGCGGGACGAAACCCGTTCCCCTCCCCCCCGAGGAGATCAACCCGATCCTGAAACGGGTGGGACTGCTTGAGACGCCTAAGCTCGACGTCGAGGTCGGTCAGAAGGTGCGGGTCACAGCCGGACCATTCATGAACCAGCTCGGTGTGGTCGAGAATGTCGACCACGAGCGTTCCGTTGTCACCGTGCTCGTCGAGATGTTCGGTCGCGAAACTCCGGCCCAGCTCACTTTCGATGAGATCGACACCAATGTCTGAATTCGGCAGCAGCCGTTGACTTGCACTGCGTAAAAGGGTATAATAGCGTGGCCCTTGCGCCATGCTTGTTTTTTGAGTGGGAGGGTGCCAAATGCATCCGTTTGACCACATCACGTAAATGAGGAGGTGTACAATCGTGGCGAAAGATGTATCAACTGTCGTGAAGCTACAGATTCCCGCAGGAAAGGCGAACCCCGCACCCCCGGTAGGCCCGGCGCTCGGCCAGGCCGGCGTGAATATCCAGGACTTCTGCACGAAGTTCAACGAGAAAACACGCGACCAGATGGGGAATATCATCCCTGTGGAGATCACCGTCTACAAGGACCGCTCCTTCACGTTCATCACCAAGACGCCGCCGGCGGCGGATTTGCTGCTCAAGGCAGCCGGTGTGGAAAAAGGAGCGAGCAACCCGCTGACTGAGAAAGTCGGAACCGTCACGCGCGAGCAAGTGCGTGAAATCGCGGAGACCAAGATGCCGGACCTCAACGCCAACGACATCGAAGCCGCCATGCGCATCGTCGAAGGCTCCGCACGCAACATGGGCATCACCGTCAAGGAAGATTGACGCGCATCACCCCTACAGCATTGTGGGAGGAAAACTATCCGTCAGACCACAAGGAGGAAAACCATGGCCAAACAAAGCAAAAAATACAAGGCGGCCCTTGAGAAAGTCGATCGTTCGAAAGCCTACGATCTCGAATCCGCCGTATCACTCGTGAAGGATATCTCCTATGAATCCTTCGATCCGGCCGTTGAAGCCGCGATGCGCCTCAATGTCGACCCCCGCAAGGCGGACCAGAACATCCGCGGTGCTATTGTGCTGCCGCATGGCACCGGGAAGTCAAAACGCGTCGTCGTCTTCGCGCAGGGCGAGAAGGCGAAAGAAGCTGAAGCCGCCGGCGCCGATTATGTCGGCGACGACGATCTCGTCGAACAGATCCAGCAAGGCTGGCTGGATTTCGATGCCGCCATCGCTGCGCCTGATATGATGCCGAAAGTCGGCAAGCTGGGAAGGATTCTTGGCCCGAAGGGCCTCATGCCGAATCCGAAGACCGGCACCGTCACCGACGATGTCAAGACTGCCGTCGAAGAGACAAAGGCCGGCAAGGTTGAATATCGTGTCGACAAGGTCGGGAATTTGCACCTGATTGTCGGTCGCCGTTCGTTCAGCGATGAACAGCTTATCGAGAATATCCGTTCTTTCTACGAGACCATCAAGCGGCTGCGCCCCTCGACCGTTAAAGGCGTCTTTATCAAGAATCTCGTGCTTTCGACGACCATGTCACCTGGTGTCCAGGTTGACACACGTAGCGTTTTGTAGGATAATAGCGACGTATCACAAAAAAGCATTGACATATTCTGTCGAAGACCCTGGGTGCGCACCACGCTTAATATCCCAGGCAGACAAAAGAAGCCAGGCTTCCACGCCCTCTTTTGTCTTCAGACAGAAGAGGGCTTTTCATTGCCACATACCAGGAGGTGGAATCTTGTCATCAAAAGCGATCGAAAAGAAAAAGCAACAGGTCGAAGCGCTAGCTGAACAGATGCGCGATGCCAATTCGGTCGTCCTCGTCGATTATCTCGGACTGGACGTATCGGAGGCCGACGCACTCAGAACCAGGCTTCGTGAGAATGACTGCCGGATGCAGGTCATCAAGAACAACATCATCCGTCGAGCGGCCGAGGCTGCTGGCTATCAGGAACTGACCCAGCATGTCGAGGGGCCCAACGCCGTCGTCTTCTCCTATGAAGACAGCGTATCGGCAGCCAAGACCGTCTACGAGTTCGCGAAGGAACATCCGGATATCGAACTCAAGGCCGGTTACGTCGACGAAGAGTACATGGACAACGAGTACATCCAGAAGATTGCCAGCATCCCCTCGCGCGAGGAGCTGCTCACCATGTTCGCCGGCGGACTCCTGCAGCCCGTCCGCAACATCGCCATCGCGCTGAACATGCACGCTGAAAACTTGCAGGAACAAGATAACGGATAATTGAAGGAGGAAAAATCATGGCAAAGCTCACTACGGAAGAGATTATTGAAGCGCTCAAGGAAAAAACGCTGCTCGAGCTCAACGAGCTCGTCGAGGCGATGAAGGAAGAGTTCGGTGTCGACCCGACCGCCGTGGCAGCCGCCGCACCGGGTGCCGGCGCGGAAGAGGAAGAGCCCAGTGAAGTGACCGTGACGCTCACGAGCGCCGGTGCGAAGAAAATCGGCGTCATCAAGGTCATCCGTGAAATCACCGGTCTCGGCCTCAAGGAAGCGAAAGCTCTCGTTGACGGCGCGCCGAGCCCCGTCAAGGAAGACATCGACCCCGACGACGCTGAAGAAATCAAAGAGAAGCTCGAAGAAGCGGGCGCCACTGTCGAAGTCAAGTAAGTTCGGGACCCGGGCGATTTTGCCCGGGTCTACTCTTTTCATGGCGGAGTGACATGCATGAGTCATTACTATGACCGTCATCCCCAGGCAGACAGCCAGAAGCGGACCGTTCAATTCGATCATGCGGGCCGGACGTTCGTATTCCATAGCGACGCCGGTGTGTTCTCGAAAGGAAAACTCGACGAAGCGACCCGCATGCTTCTACAAACGTTCACGCCCCCGCCGCACGCGCGATACGCGCTGGATCTGGGGTGCGGATATGGAGCGATCGGCATCGTCCTCTCATGCGTCCACGACCTCAAGACGACGCTGATTGATGTGAACGAGCGTGCACTAACACTAGCTGAAGCGAATGCCAAGGCGCACGGGGTCACCCCCGATGTACGCTATAGCGATGGCTTTTCCGCCCTGGAGGACGAGTGTTTCGACGTCATCGTCACGAATCCGCCGATTCGCATCGGCAAGACCGCACTGTATCCGATGCTTGAGGCAGCGGCGGACCATCTTACCGAGAATGGCGAGCTGTGGATCGTCGTCCGTAAGAAACAAGGTGCAAGGAGCCTGGTGGGACATCTGCGCGGACGCTTCTCTATTGAACGTATGAATCGACGCAAAGGCATTCACGTCTATCGAGCACGTCCTTTGGACACGGTCGACTGATCCTCTTGTGCCACCCGAGCAATCGTTGCAAAAAAACATTGACGTGTTGACACCAAAGTGATAGAATGTAAAAATGCGTTAACGTGCGCTTTTTTGTGTTGCTATCATTTTTTTAATATCAAACGGGGTGTATAATTTTGAGCTACAAGGTCGTCAAATACGGCAGGAAAAGGGAACGCAGGAACTACTCCCGGGTCAAGTCCAGCGTAGATCTACCCAATCTCATCGAAGTTCAGACAAGTTCGTTCAATTGGTTCATCGAAGAAGGGCTGGAAGAGTTGCTGGACGATGTGTCCCCGATCGAGAACTTCACTGGCGGCCTCGAACTCTCATTCGAGGACATCGAGTTCGACGAACCCAAACACACCGCTCAAGTTGCCAGAGAGAAAGAACTCACTTATGCCAAGCCGCTCCGTGTCGGAGTGAAGCTTGTCAACCATTCGACCGGCGAAATACAAAGACAGAAAATATTCATGGGCGATTTCCCCTTTATGACAGACAGGGCGTCCTTCATCATCAACGGATCCGAACGCGTGATCGTCTCACAGATTGTGAGAAGTGCAGGCGTCTTTTTTTCCGAGGAAGTCGACCGGAAGACACTGAAGAGCCGCTACCTCGGCCAGATCATCCCTAACCGGGGCGCCTGGTTGGAATACGAGACCGATACCAAGAACATCCTCAACGTCAAACTGGACCGTTCGAAGAAAATCCCCCTCACCGTCCTTTTGCGTGCGGTCGGTCTTCGGTATGAAGAGGATATTCTCGAACTGTACCGCGAACACCCCTATCTACAGCAGACTCTCGAAAAGGACACCACGGAATCTCCCGAAGAGGCGATCCTTGAAGTCTATTCGAAACTCAGACAGGGCGAGACTGCCACCGTCGATGGCGCCGTCAAGTTTTTTGTCAGCCGTTTGTTCGACGACAAGCGCTACGAGCTGGCCAAGGTCGGACGCTACAAACTGAACAAGAAGCTCAACGTCCTCAACAACGTCCGCGGCAAAAAGCTCATGCATGATGTCACCGACCCTCAGACCGGCGAGGTCATCGTCGAGAAGGGGACCGTCATCGACCGCGAGGTTGAAGCCACTCTGGATAAGAACCGGCATTGTTTCCGCAGGACGCTTCCGGGTGTGCTCGCGCACGATCTCAACTACGATTTCCAAGAACAACTGGATGTGCTCGATGGCAATCCGTATTTCGACCATCTCAGCAATGAACAAAAGCTCGAGGCCATCCGCACACAGATCTTTGAAGACGCCGAAACATATGCCCGCGGCTATCTGCAGAGTCTCGGCATGACCCGCGAGGCATACATCGAAAAAGAGGGACAGGACGCTTACGACCGCCTGCTTGAGAGCATCAACGACACTCTATCAAGAGATGAGCTCGAGCTCCGGCTGGCCCGTGTGGAGATGCTCGACATCAAGCACGTCAACGACGAGGACGAAGAAGTCTCGCTGCGTGTGATCGGCAACGATGCGGAGGAGACGAAAGAGCATCTGACGCCTTCCGACATCTTCGCGAGCATCAGCTATTATCTCAATCTGATGGATGATTACGGCCATCTCGACGACATCGACCATCTCGGCAACCGTCGGCTGCGGCTGATCGGCGAACTGCTCAAGAACCAGTTCCGGATCGGACTCTCGAAGCTTGAGAAGAATGTCCAGGACCGGATGAGCACCCGCGACACATCGGAGATGACGCCGCAGAATCTCATCAACATCCGACCCCTGACCTCGTCCTTGAAGGAGTTCTTCGGCTCCTCGCAGCTTTCGCAGTTCATGAGCCAGACGAACCCCCTGGACGAAATCACCCATAAACGTCGTATCTCCGCCCTCGGCCCCGGCGGACTGACACGGGACCGTGCCGGTTTCGAAGTCCGTGACGTCCACTATTCACACTACGGGCGGATCTGTCCGATTGAGACCCCCGAGGGTCAGAACATCGGCTTGATCAACTCGCTATCGACCTATGTCCGGGTCAACAAGTACGGTCTCATCGAGACGCCCTACCATAAGATTGAACGCAAAGAGGCTAAGGATGGCGATGTCGAGCTTTATCTCTCCGATGAATACGTCTATCTGACCGCTGATGAGGAGGACGGCTACACCATCGGGCAGGCGAACATCGAGCTCGATGCGGACGGCCGCATCGTAGAAGACAACGTCGTCGCGCGTAGAGGCGGTGAGACGAAGATGCACGCCAAGGAGGACCTTGACCTCATCGATGTCTCGCCAAAGCAGATTGTCTCAGTCTCCACGGCCTGCATCCCTTTCCTCGAGCACGATGACGCCAACCGTGCCTTGATGGGAGCCAACATGCAGCGGCAGGCGATTCCTCTGCTCAAACCCCGCGCGCCACGTGTGGGTACGGGCATCGAATACAAAGCAGCCAAGGATTCCGGCGCCTGCCACTTCGCCCGCAAGGGTGGCGAAGTGACGTATGTCGACGCCAACCGCATCGTCGTCGACGAAGAGGATGGCGGTCGCTATACCTACGAACTTTCCAAGTTCGAACGCAGCAACCAGGGGACGACGTTCAACCAATACCCGATTGTCGAAACGGGCGATACCGTCAAGGCCGGGGAGATCATCGCCGACGGACCGTCCATGGAACAAGGGGAGCTCGCTCTCGGACGTGACGTGACGGTCGCCTTCATGACCTGGAACGGCTACAACTACGAAGACGCAGTGATTCTCAGCGAACGGCTCGTCAGGGACGACACGTATACTTCCATACACATCGAGAAATACGACGCCGAAGCGCGCGAGACCAAGCTCGGCGACGAAGAGATCACCCGCGAAGTGCCCAACGTGGGCGAGCGGGGTCGACGGTTCCTTGATGAGCAAGGCATCGTCATCCCCGGCGCCGAAGTCAAGGAGGGGGACATCCTCGTCGGCAAGATCACGCCCAAGGGTCACACGGATGAAACCCCCGAGGACAAGCTCCTCGGTGCGATATTCGGCAAGAAGGCCCATGAGCAGCGCGATACGTCGCTACGCGTCCCGCACGGCGGTGGCGGCATCGTCCAGAACGTCAAGCATTTCTCCCGCGAAGCCGGAGATGAACTGCCGCCCGGCGCGAAGGAAGTCGTCCGCGTCTACATCATCCAGAAACGGAAGATCGCTGAAGGGGACAAGATGGCCGGACGCCACGGCAACAAGGGCGTCATCTCCAAGATTCTCCCCGAGGAGGACATGCCCTTCCTTCCCGATGGCCGCCCGGTCGACATCATGTTGAATCCGCTTGGTGTCCCCTCGCGGATGAACATCGGCCAGGTCCTTGAAATCCACCTCGGTCTCGCCGCGGAAAAGCTCGGCGAACACATCGCTTCTCCGGTTTTCGACGGGGTGGAGAACGACGACCTCGAAGCCATCATGAAGGAAGCGGGCATGAGCGATAACGGCAAGACCCCGCTCTATTCAGGACTGACCGGTGAACGCTACGACAACGATGTCGCGGTCGGGCTGATGCACATGATCAAGCTCGACCACATGGTTGACGACAAGCTTCACGCCCGGAGCGTCGGACCCTACACCCTCGTGACCCAGCAGCCGATGGGCGGCAAGGCCCAAAACGGCGGCCAGCGCTTCGGCGAGATGGAGGTCTGGGCGCTGGAGGCCTACGGGGCGGCCTATTGCCTGCAGGAGATGCTCACTGTCAAGAGTGACGACATCATCGGCAGGAACAAGGTGTTCCGTTCGATTGTGGACGGCAAGAGTATCCCCGACCCCTCGCTCCCCGAGTCGTTCCGCGTACTGACACGCGAACTGCAGTCCATCGGCATCTATGTCGAGCTGATCAACAGCGAGACCAGCCAGAACGAGGCCCGCAAAAGTCTCGTCGACGATTCGACAGAACAGGATTACCAACAGCGATACGGGTTTAATTCCTAATCAAGGATAAGGTGATTGCATGAGCCAATACAAGCATTACAAGATTCGTCTGGCTTCTTCGGAAGAGATTCTCTCCTGGTCCTACGGCGAGGTCAAGAAACACGAGACCATCAACTATCGGACGCTGAAACCCGAACGTGACGGCCTGTTCTGCGAAGTCATCTTCGGGCCGACCAAGGACTATCAGTGCGCCTGCAACAACAAAAAGAAGACCGCCCACAGCGGGAAGAAATGCAAGGACTGTGGTGTGGAGATCACCGAAAGCAAAGTCCGTCGCGAACGCATGGGGCACATCAAACTCGCCGCACCGGTCGTGCATACGTGGTATCTCCGCAACACGCCTTCGCGGATCGCGACCCTGCTTGATATCAAGTCCAGGGACCTCGAGGAGGTCGTCTACCTCGCCAGCTACATCGTCATCGACCGCGGGGATACGGACCTTCACTACAAGCAGATTCTCTCCGAAGCGGACTATACGAAGAAGTACATGGAATACGGCAGCCGCTTCAAGGCGCTGACCGGCGCGGAAGCCGTCAAGCATCTTCTGCAGAAGCTCGATCTGGACGAAGAGACCTACAAGCTTCGCAAGGCGCTGCATACCGCGTCGAAGCAGAAACGCCAGAAATACCTCAAACGGCTCGAGATTCTCGAGGCGTTCCGCAAGTCCGACAACAAACCGGAATGGATGGTCATGGACGTGCTGCCGGTCATCCCGCCCGAGCTGCGTCCCATGGTCCAGCTCGACGGTGGTCGTTTCGCGACCACCGACCTCAACGATCTCTACCGGCGGATCCTCAACCGAAACAACCGCCTGAAACGCCAGAAGGAACAAAGCGCGCCGCATCTCATCACCAAGAACGAGAAGCGGATGCTGCAGGAGGCCGTCGATGCGCTCATCGACAACTCCAAGCGCGGCCGCAAGGTCGTCGTCGAGAAGAACCGTCCCCTCAAGAGTCTCTCCGACATGCTAAGAGGCAAGCAGGGGCGCTTCCGCCAGAACCTTCTTGGCAAACGCGTCGACTATTCGGGCCGCAGCGTCATCGTCGTCGGCCCCGACCTCGAGATGTATCAATGCGGCATTCCGCGTGAGATGGCGATTTCGCTTTTCAAACCCTTCGTTATCCGCGAACTCATCAACCGCGAGATTGCAAACAACATCAAGAACGCCAAGAAAATGATTGAAGAATCCGACGGCCGGATCTGGGAGGCGCTTGAAGATGTCGTCAAGGAGCACCCCGTGCTCCTCAACCGCGCCCCCACCCTGCACCGTCTCGGCATCCAGGCCTTCGAGGCTAAACTGATCGAGGGCAAGGCGATCAGGCTGCATCCGCTTGTCACCCCGGCGTTCAACGCCGACTTCGACGGCGACCAGATGGCGGTCCACCTGCCGCTTTCTGAGGAGGCGCAGGCTGAAGCCCGCGTACTCATGCTTTCTTCGAACAACATTCTCAATCCGAAGGATGGGAAGCCGGTCGTCACACCGTCACAGGACATGGTGCTTGGAAACTATTACCTGACACGCGAACGGACGGACCAGAAGGGTCAGGGGAAAGTGTTCAAGGATTCCAAAGAGGCATTCCTCGCCTACGAGAACGGCGACATCAGCCTCCACGCCCTGATTGCCCTGCGTGCCGACACACTCGGCCACGCACCGATGACGGACGAACAGAAGCAAGGCTATCTCATGACCACGATGGGCAAGCTGATCTTCAACGAAATCCTGCCCCGGACTTTTCCCTACTTGAACGAACCGACCGTCTCGAACCTCTCGGAGAATACACCGAACCGTTATTTCGTCTTCCGGCACGGCAATGCCCGTGAAATCATCGAAAAACGCATCGAACTCGAGAAGCTTCATCAGGAGCGTCTCCGACTTGAACGTGAAGCGCCGGAGAGTGATTCGGTTCAGGATGTCGAAGAAAGAATCAGGGCTCTCGAGGCCGAAGACATCGCCCGTCTTCCCGAACCCTTCGACAAACGGTTTCTCTCGCAGATTATCGCCCGGGTCTTCACGGACTTCAAGATCAACGAGACCTCGAAGATGCTCGATAAGATGAAAAACCTCGGATTCAAATACTCGACCGACGCCGGAATCACCGTCAGTGCGTTCGATGTCGACCCCTACAGCAAAAAAGAGGAGATCGTCAAACATGCCGAGGAGCGGGTCGAAGAGATCCAGAGGCTTCACGACGAAGGGTTCCTCACCGAGAACGAACGCTACACTCATGTTCTCAAGGTCTGGGAGGAAGCCAAGACCCAGATAGAAAACGGACTCCGGCAGGAACTCTCCATCGATAACCACATCCACATGATGAACACCTCCGGTGCACGGGGGAATATCTCGAACTTCACCCAGCTCGCCGGTATCCGCGGCCTCATGAGCAACCCGGCCGGCAAGACGATCGAGCTCCCCATCAAGGCATCCTTCCGCGAAGGACTGACGATGAGCGAATTCTTCATCTCCACCCACGGCGCCCGGAAAGGGTCGACGGACACCGCTCTCAAGACCGCCGACTCAGGGTATCTGACCCGCCGGCTTGTCGATGTCAGTCAGGATCTTGTCGTCACCGAACACGATTGCGGCACGCATCGCGGTACGATCGTTCGGGCGTTCACCGATCCGGACGGAAAGATCATTGAATCCCTGCGAGACCGCATCCTCGGCCGCTACACACAGCAGACCATCACCCACCCGGAGACGGGCGAGGTCCTCGTCGAGGCCGACACCTATCTGACGACCGCCCTCGCCGACCGTATCACCGAGGCCGGCATCGAAGCCGTCAAGGTCCGCAACGTCCTCATGTGCAGCACGGAGGGCGGTGTCTGCAAGAAGTGCTACGGCAGGAACCTCGCGACCGGTGAAGAGGTCGAAGTCGGCGAAAGCGTCGGCATCATCGCCGCGCAGTCCATCGGCGAACCCGGCACCCAGCTCACGATGCGCACCTTCCACACCGGCGGCGTCGCCGGCGCGGACATCACCCAGGGTCTGCCGCGGATCCAGGAACTCTTCGAGGCCCGCGAACCCAAAGGTAAGGCCGTCATCGCTGAATTCGCCGGCGAAATCAAGCACATCGAGCCCATCGAGGAACGCTACAAGGTCACGCTCGAAGGGCCCGTCGAGACGCATGTCTATGAGACCAACAGCAACGTCACGCTGCTCGTCGAGGAAGGCCAGAATGTCAAGGCCGGCCAGAAAATCACCGAAGGTTCCATCGACCCAAGACAGCTGCTTCGTGTGACCGATGCGGAGACCGTCCAGCAATACATCCTTCATGAAGTCCAGAAAGTCTACCGCGCCCAGGGTGTGGAAATCTCCGACAAACACATCGAGGTCATCATCCATCAGATGATGGGCAAGATCAAAGTCATCATCGAGGGAGACACCGACCTCCTACCGGGCGAACAGGTCGATACCACGCGCTTCAGGCGTGAAAACCAAGCCGCGCTCAAGGCCCGCAAGAAACCCGCCGTGGGCCGGCCGGAACTGCTCGGTATCACGCGTGCATCGCTGCGCAGCGACTCGTTCCTATCCGCCGCCAGTTTCCAAGAAACCACACGCGTGCTCACCGACGCCGCCATCCGCGCCAAGGTCGACAATCTTCAGGGCCTCAAGGAGAACGTCATCATCGGCGGTCGCATCCCCGCCGGTACCGGCATCCTCAAACATCGCCGCTTCGATTACGAGAGCGTCGACCCCGAACCTGAGGAAGAGGATGAAGAGGATCTAGAGGAGGATGCTGTCGACCCCGATTACATCGAAGAGGAACTCGACGAAATCGGCTATCAAGCCTACGGCGGTTCTGAGAACGACCGCTGAAACAACGCGCCTTGAATGATTCGGGGGGCGGCGGTTGCCGACCCCCGAATTCCACGGGGAATTGTTGACACGCCTGGACCTGTGTTATATAATACCCTTTGCGTAATCCGTCGCACGCATGTGAAGAAGCGCACGCACGTGAACACGCTTCAGCGACGGATGACACACATGGTACTGTTGATAAGAACCTATCCTATCTTCACAACCGAAAGGAGGAGGCAGACACATGCCGACTATTAACCAGCTCGTCCGCAAAGGACGCAAGTCACGCAAGAAGAAGCCCAAGTCGCCGAAGCTGAGCATCAACTACAACTCTCTCAAGCGGGAGTACACATACCTGCCCAGCCCGCAGAAGCGCGGGGTGTGCACACGTGTGGCGACCATGACTCCGAAAAAACCGAACTCGGCGCTCCGCAAATACGCCAGGGTCCGCCTGACGAACGGACAGGAAGTCACGGCCTATATCCCCGGCATCGGCCACTCGCTGCAGGAACACAGCGTCGTGCTCGTACGCGGCGGACGCGTCAAGGACCTTCCCGGCGTCCGTTACCACATTGTCCGCGGCACGCTCGATACCGACGGCGTCGTCGGACGCAAGCAGGGCCGTTCGAAATACGGCACCAAGAAAGATGAAGCCTGAGTATAGGCCACTGAAAGGAGGAGACGTATATGGCACGTAAAGGAACGATAGGAAAACGGGAGGTACTGCCCGATCCGATCTATAATTCGAAACTCGTCACCAAACTCATCAACAACATCATGCGCGACGGCAAGAAGGATACCGCCCAGCGCATTCTCTACCAGGCCTTCGAACGCATCGAGGCGATCACCAACCAGCCCCCCATCGAAGTGTTTGAAGAAGCACTCAAGAACGTCATGCCCTCGTTCGAAGTCCGCGCCCGTCGTGTGGGCGGCCAGAACTACCAAGTCCCGATGGAGGTGCGTGAAGACCGACGTTACACGCTCGGCCTCCGGTGGATCACCCAATATGCGCGTCTTCGCAGCGAGAAGACGATGGAAGAGAGGCTCGCGAAGGAAATCGTCGACGCCTCGAACGGCACCGGCCAGTCTGTCAAGCGCCGCGAGGACATCCACAGAATGGCGGACGCCAACAAAGCGTTCGCACACTACCGCTGGTAGAAAGGATTTACCGACATGGGAAGAGAGTATAGCCTGGAAAAAACGCGCAATCTTGGCATTATGGCGCATATTGATGCCGGAAAGACCACCACGACCGAGCGCGTCCTCTTCCACACAGGCAAGATTCACAAAATGGGCGAGACCCATGAAGGGGCTTCGCAGATGGACTGGATGGATCAGGAACAAGAAAGGGGCATCACCATCACGTCCGCTGCGACCACGGCATTCTGGCGAAACCATCGCGTCAACATCATCGATACCCCGGGCCACGTCGATTTCACCGTCGAGGTCTCCCGCTCCCTGCGTGTCCTCGATGGCGCCGTGACCGTCCTTGACGCCCAGGCGGGCGTCGAACCCCAGACGGAGACCGTCTGGCGACAGGCCACGGAATATATGGTCCCGCGCATCGTCTTCGTCAACAAGATGGACAAGCTCGGGGCGGACTTCGCTTATGCGACCAAGACCATCTACGAACGACTCGGCGCCAGGGCGGCCGCTATTCAATGGCCCATCGGTACCGAGGATGCCTTCTCGGGCATCATCGACCTCATCGACCTCAAAGCCTATCAATATGATGGCAGGCCCGAGGAACAACCCGAAGAGATCGAGATTCCCGAGGAATACCAGGACATCGTCGAGGAACGTCGCACAGAGCTCATCGAGACGATCGCCGATTTCGACGACGAACTGATGATGCTCTACCTTGAAGGGGAGGATGTCCCTGCGGAACTTATCCGCCGCGTCATCCGCAAGGCCACGCTTGATGTGGCGTTCTTCCCCGTGTTGTGCGGCAGTTCCTTCAAGAATAAAGGCGTCAAGCTCATGCTGGATGCGGTCATCGACTATCTGCCCGCGCCCACGGACGTTGTGAAGGTCGAAGGCACCATGAAAGGCGGGGAGACGGTGAAAGTCACCGCCTCGGACGAAGGCAAGTTCGCCGCTTTGGCGTTCAAGGTCGCCACCGACCCCTTCGTCGGTAAGCTGACCTTCTTCCGCGTCTATTCGGGGACGCTCTCCAAAGGCAGCTATGTGATCAACACCTCGAAGAACCACAAGGAGCGCGTCGGCCGCATCCTGCAGATGCACGCCAATCACCGTGAAGAGATCCAGACCGTCTACGCCGGCGACATCGCCGCCGGTATCGGACTCAAGAACACCGCGACCGGGGACACCCTCGCCGAAGAGAAACACCCCATCATCCTCGAGGAGATGAACTTCCCCGAACCGGTCATCAGCGTCGCCATCGAACCCCGTTCGAAGGCCGACCAGGACAAGATGGGCGAAGCCCTGCAGAAACTCGCCGAAGAAGACCCGACCTTCAAGACCTACACCGACGAGGAGACCGGTCAGACGATTATCGCCGGTATGGGCGAGCTCCATCTCGACATCATCGTCGACCGGCTGAAGCGGGAGTTCCGTGTCGACGCCAACGTCGGCGCGCCCCAGGTCAGCTACCGTGAAACCATCACCAGGGAAGCGGAGATCGAAGGCAAGTTCATCCGCCAAAGCGGCGGTCGCGGACAGTACGGTCACGTCTGGGTCAAATTCGAACCGAATGAAGGGAACGGCTTCGAGTTCGTCGACAAGATTGTCGGCGGCACCGTCCCCCGGGAATACATTTCCGTCGTCGAGGAAGGCCTCAAGCAGGCATTCGAGAACGGCATCCTCGCCGGTTATCCCGTCATCGACGTCAAGGCGACGCTCTTCGATGGCTCCTATCACGACGTCGATTCCTCGGAGATGGCCTACAAAGCCGCGGCTGCGCAAGCCGTGCGCAAGTCCGCCGAACAATGCGGGGCCATCCTGCTTGAACCCGTCATGGTCGTGGATGTCATCTCGCCCGACGACTATCTAGGCAACGTCATCGGCGACCTCACCGGTCGTCGCGGCAAGATCGAGAAACAGGAGCGTCGCGGCAACGCTCATCAGGTCACTGCCTACGTCCCGCTCTCGGAGATGTTCGGTTACGCCACCAGCCTGCGCTCGAACACCCAGGGCAGGGGCAACTACACGATGCAGTTCTCGCACTACGATAAAGCTCCCAAAAACATCGCCAAGGACATCATCGAGACGCGCAACGGCTGACTTGATTTAACTTGCATTATCGTATAGAATACGATAAAATGACCGTGATAAGAACACAATCTAAGGAGGAAAGAATACAATGGGAAAGGAAAAGTTTGAACGCAAGGGTACACATGTAAATATCGGGACCATCGGACATGTCGACCACGGCAAGACGACCTTGACCGCCGCCATCACCAAAGTTCTCGAAGAACGCGGCATCGGCGGCACCAAGGCGCAGAGCTACGACGCGATCGACAAGGCTCCCGAAGAGAAAGAACGCGGCATCACGATCAACACGATGCATATTGAATACGCGACCGAGAACCGGCACTACGCGCACGTCGACTGCCCCGGCCACGCCGACTATGTCAAGAACATGATCACCGGCGCGGCACAGATGGACGGGGCCATCCTCGTCGTCAGCGCCGCCGACGGACCGATGCCCCAGACACGGGAGCACATCCTTCTCGCCCGCCAGGTCGGACTCTCGAACCTCGTCGTCTACTTGAACAAGACCGACATGGTCGACGATGAAGAGCTCCTCGAACTCGTTGAGATGGAGGTTCGTGAACTCCTCAGCGAATACGAATTCCCCGGCGATGACATCCCCGTCGTCAAGGGCTCCGCACTCAAGGCCCTCGAAGGCGACAGCGACGAAGAAGAGAAGATTCTCGAACTGATGCAGACCGTTGATGAGTATATTCCCGACCCCGAACGCGAAACCGACAAGCCGTTCCTCATGCCCGTCGAGGACGTCTTCACCATCACGGGACGCGGCACCGTCGCGACCGGTCGTGTCGAACGCGGAACCATCAAGGTCCAGGACGAGGTCGAGATCGTCGGTATCAAACCGACACGCAAGACCGTCGTCACCGGCGTCGAGATGTTCCGCAAACTGCTCGACGAAGCTCAGGCCGGCGACAACATCGGTGCGTTGCTCCGCGGTATCACCCGCGATGAGATCGAACGCGGTCAGGTTCTCGCAAAACCCGGCAGCGTGACACCGCACACCAAGTTCCGCGGCGAAGTCTACGTCCTCAGTAAAGATGAGGGCGGCCGTCACACCCCGTTCTTCTCGAACTACCGTCCGCAGTTCTATTTCCGCACCACCGACGTCACCGGCGTCATCGAACTGCCCGAAGGTGTCGAGATGGTCATGCCCGGCGACAATGTTGAAATCAACGTCGAACTGATCTATCCGATCGCCCTCGAACAAGGTACGAAGTTCTCGATCCGCGAAGGCGGTCGTACGGTAGGCGCCGGCGTCGTGGCCGAAGTCTACAAGTAAACGCACATCCGGCCCCGGCCTTCCGGGGCCTTTTTTTCGCTTACCGCTCTTCGCGAGCGGTTGAAGATACTCAGGAGGGTTTCCGATGATCGACACACATGTGCATCTGAACAACGACGCATTCTACGAAGATCCATGTCCCGTGCTTGCGCGGGCGAGAGATGCCGGTGTCGACCGTTTCGTCGTCGTCGGTTTCACCGAGGCAATGAACGAGCGGGCGGCTCGCCTTGCGGCTGCCCACGAAGGGCTCTACGCGACCGCCGGGCTGCATCCCACCACGGCCCATGAAGCGGACCGCGAACCGCTGCAAAAGCTCGAGTCCCGACTTGAAGCCGGCGGTGTCGTCGCCGTCGGCGAATGCGGCCTCGATTTCCATCATGACAAGGAACACAAAAGCGTTCAGGCAAAACGTTTCGAAGCGCAGATCCGCCTCGCGAAACAGCACGATCTTCCGCTTGTCATCCACATGCGCGAAGCGGCCGGGATGACGTATGACATCCTGTCCCGGCATGCGCCCATCAAGGGCGTCATGCATTGTTACAGCGGGTCGGTGGAGATGGCGCACAAGTTCTTGAAGCTCGGTCTGCACATCTCCCTTGGCGGTCCGGTGACGTTCAAGAATGCGAAGACGCCCAAGGAAGTCGCGAAAATCGTCCCCGATGAGCGTCTTCTCATCGAGACGGATGCCCCTTTCCTCGCTCCGCACCCCTACCGGGGCAAGCAGAACGAGCCGTCGCTGCTGCCGCTGATTGCCAATCAGGTGGCGACGCTGCGCGGCACGTCTTCTGAATATATCGACAGCCTCACGTCTGAGAACGCCGTCAGGCTGTTCGGACTGGAGTGATACACATGCGTCGAGCACTTTTTTTCGTAGCGCTCTTCACCCTGGTTTTTTCGCTGGCCGGCTGTGAATGGCTCGAATTCGAGGAAACACCCGATGAGACGATCGACACCGGAGCATACACCGAGCAGGAAATGATCGAACTGATAGAATCGCTGATGCCCGAAGCCTATCAACGTGTCGATTACGACCTTGCCTCGTTTGAAGCGGCGCTGATTGACATGGCTGAACGCAACCGTGAAGCCACGATTGGAATCCGGGCAGAGGGTGCCTTCGGACTCGGGGGCGGCAGCGGCAGCGGTGTCGTCTATCAGCGGGATTCGGGGACCTTCTATGCCGTGACGAACCATCACGTGATCGACGGTGCGAGTGCGATCGGCGTCACGTATGAGCGCAACGGGCTCCTCTTCGACGTCCCCGCAGAAGATGTCGAGCTGCTTGGCAGCGACGCGACGACGGATCTCGCCGTTCTGCGTTTCGAGGCGGATGATCATTTCCCCACGGTGGAATTCGCCGATTCCTATGATCTGAACGTCGGCGGGGTCGCTTTCGCCATCGGCAATCCGCTCGGTTTCGATTATTTCGGCACGCTCACCTTGGGCGCGATCAGCGGCCTCTCGCGCTATGTGTTCGGCAGCGATCTCGAAGTGCCGTTCATCCAGCATGACGCCGGGCTTGCTCCGGGGAATAGCGGCGGCGGCCTGTACAACCTTGATGGCGAACTGATCGGCATCAACAACATGAAGATTGTTGACGAGCTTGCCGGCGACATCGGCTTCGCCATCCCCTCGAACACCGTGAGCCGCGTCATCGATGACCTCGAGGAACAAGGCTATGTCGAGCGGTCGTTCCTCGGTATTTCCGCCGAACCGCGCAGAAGCGACTGCGGTCAGTCTTATGGCGTCTGCGTCGGCGGCCTCGTGCCGGAAGGCGTGGCGGACGCGGCCGGAATCGAAGTCGGCGATATCATCAAGGGCTTCAAGCTCGCCGAGGAGGAAGAGTACCGCAAGGTGCTCAACTTCAGCGAGCTTCGCGAGGCCATCCTCAACGCCCCGGTGGGTGCCGAGGCCAGTGTGCGTTTTGAACGCGACGGGGATATGATCGATTCCGACTATGTCGAGTTGGTCGTCCATCCCGACGACCGCAGGGATTGAATGGCTTATGAATTTACATGAAGCCGCAAGGAAACGCCGGTCTGTGCGCACCTACGACCCGACGTTGGATGCCGATGAAAAAGCCGAGGTAGCGAGCCTGGTCGAGACCATGGACGGCACCCGGGGCCCCTTCGGGACTGTGCCGCGATTTTTCTTCCTCGCCGAAGGCACGACCGGACGGAAGCGCGTGGGCACCTACGGGTTCGTGAAAGACGCGCCTGCTTACATCTATGGTACGGCGAAGGCTCAGAGGGCGTCCATGCTCGATTTCGGCTATGTCTTCGAAAGGCTCATCCTCGAGCTGACTGCTAGGGAATACGGGACGGTCTGGCTGGCCGGCACCTTCCGCCGCTCTCAGTTCGATGATTCTGTGGCGGATGATGCCGTGGTTCCGGCCATCACCCCCGTAGGGAGGCCGGCGTCCCGCACGTCATTTAGGGACCGGACCATCCGCCGACTGGCCCGTGCAGATTCGCGCAAACCGATTTCGTCCCTTCTCCTCGACGGAAGCGAACATACCAGGGATGATGTGGATCCGATTCGAGCCCGGGCTTTGGAGATTCTGAGGATTGCGCCTTCTGCCAAGAACCGTCAGCCGTGGCGGGTGTTGCTTGAGCAAGGGAAGGTGTCGTTGTATGTCAAGCGCCGGGACCCCTCGAAGACGCCCCGTATCGATATGACGCTGCTGGATGCCGGCATTGCGCTTTTGCACCTCGAGACCGGTCTCCTTGCCTGCGGCGCGGAACCCACCATCGACACGGGCGTCGCCGAACCGAAGCGTGAAGGGCTCGAGTTTATCGCATCCCTGCATTATGAGGGCCTTGAAGGATAGGTGTTGTCGTTGTCATTTATCCTCGGATGGTATAGAATGATGTTGTCAGGAGTTGATGCAGCTTGTCGTTGAAAGCCGGTATCGTCGGCTTGCCGAATGTGGGCAAGTCGACGTTGTTCAATGCCTTGACGAAGGCGGGGGCCCACGCTTCGAACTATCCCTTCGCCACCATCGATCCCAACGTCGGCGTCGTCGATGTGCCGGATGCAAGGCTGAAGCGGGTGCACGAGCTGTCGGATGCGAAAGCGATGGTGCCGACCGCTTTCGAGTTTATCGACATCGCCGGTCTTGTCGAAGGAGCGAGCAATGGCGACGGCCTCGGCAACCGCTTTCTCTCTCATATCCGCGAGGTTGATGCGCTTGTGCACGTGGTGCGCTGCTTCGAAGACAGCGACGTGCCGCACCTGGCCGGCGATGTCGACCCCGTGCGCGATGTGGACTTACTTGAGGGGGAGCTGATGCTCGCGGATCTGGAGGTTGTCGAAAAACGGCTGCCGAAGATCGAAAAGAAAGCCCGCCTGGAAGTCGACAAGCAGACCGTGCGTGAACATGAGCTGCTGAAGCGTGTCCGCCGGACGCTGCTCGATGAACGTCCTTTGCGCACGATGGCGCTTGGAGAAGATGAACGAAAGCGCCTCAGAGCGTTCGGGTTTCTGACGCTCAAGCCCGTCCTCTATGTCGCGAATGTCGGCGAGGAAGACCTCGGATCCTATGCCGCTTCCCGGCACTATCGTGCCCTGCAGGACAAGGCTGAATCCGAAGGGGCCGGCCTGATGGCCTTCAGCGCGGATCTGGAAGCCGAACTGGCCGAACTTTCCGAAAGCGAGGCGGCGGATTACTTGGCGGAGTTCGATCTGCAGCGTACCGGCCTGGACCGACTGATCCGGGAAACTTATGACCTGCTCGGACTGGGGACCTTCTTCACGACGAACGAGAACGAGACCCGTGCCTGGACCTTCAAGCGAGGGATGAACGCCTACGACTGCGCCGGACGTGTCCACACTGACTTCCAGGAAGGGTTCATCAAGGCCGAGGTCATCCCCTTTGACACGCTTGACGCCATCGGCTCGATCCGCAAGGTGCGTGAACTCGGCAAGGCACGGATTGAGGGCAAGGATTATCCTGTCCAGGACGGCGACTTGATTCTATTCAAATTCAAACTGTAGCACGAAGGAGCTTTTATCATGATTGTCACGCAGATTCTCGATTATCTAGTATTCGCTATCCTGCTTTTCTTCATCACGTTCTTCATCGACATTTTCTATTACTATTTCCGCTACCGCCGCGTCATACCGCGAAAGATGCTTACCTTCAAGCGAGGCGGCCTGTTCGAGCATTATCGCATCGTCGGCATGACGGTGCTTGTATTGGTGCTTATCCATGCCATTTTCGGTATCAACCCCTTCCCGCAGCCGGGGGAGGAGGCGAATGCGCTGTCGATGTTCATCGAGGCCGTGACGTTCTATCTACCCGTCACTGTATTCATGATCTTCATCTTCATCTTTGCCTTCTATATGGCGCATTCCCTCTACGCGAAAGCGCGCAACATCGAGGACCGCAAACAATATCTTATTGAACGCGGTCACCGCATTGTCGTCCTTTCGGTGGTGTTCGGCCTGATTGTGAGCTCGGCGATCATGGTGCTGGTGCTGATCCAGGCTTTCTGAATCAGATGTTCGGCTTATCATCCCTGAATTACTAGGGAAAAAGGGGGCGCTCCCATGCAAGCGAGTGTGATCAATGTCGGCAGCGAGCTGCTGAGCGGTCAGACAACGAACACCAACCTATCCTACATCGCCCGTCGGCTGCGTCGGCTGGGCATCGTCATCGCCCGTTCGACCACCGTTTCCGATACAGAAGCGGCTATACACGAGGCGCTAGCGATGGTGCAGGAGGATGTGCTCATCATCACGGGCGGCCTTGGGCCGAGCCGTGACGACATCACCAAGGAGAGCCTGGCCAGTTTCTTCGGCTGGCGGCTCGTCAAAGACGAGCGCGTCTTTGAAGCGATTCGCCGCTATTTTGAATCCAGGGGCCGCACCATGCGCGAGACGAATGAGAAGCAGGCCCGCTTCCCGCCCGGAGCGACGGTTCTAAAGAACCAGCGCGGCACCGCGCCCGGAATGGTCGTCGAACACGGCGGGCGGACCATCGTGGCGCTGCCGGGACCGCCCGGGGAACTGAAGGGGATGTTTCCCCAAGTCGAAGCGTTGCTGAAGAAGCGGCGCGACGACGTCCCGTATCAGGATGGTTTTCTGCTTGTGGGCCGTGGAGAGAGCGAGTTTGAATCCGATCTGCAGGATTTATATACTGAACACCCTGATGTGGAGCTCGCCCCTTATGCCTCGCTGGGTGAAATCCGCTACATCCTGCTCTCCCATTCGAAAGAAAGCTTGAAACAGGCGAAGGAAGCATTCCGGGAGCGCCTGCACAAAGACATACTCGGCAGGGCTGACGACACGCTGGAAGGATTGTTGGTCGCGGGACTTAGACAACGTTCTGCGAGCGTTGCCTTCGCCGAATCCTGCACCGGCGGCCTTGTCGCTTCGAGGGTTGTCGATGTGCCCGGTGCTTCGGATGTGTTCGAGGAGGGTTATGTGCTGTACTCGAATGCCTCGAAGAGCCGTCGGCTCGGTGTCAGTCCGCAAGTGCTCGAGAACTATGGAGCCGTCAGCGAACAATGTGCCTATGAGATGGCATACCTTCTGCAGCGGAAGGCACGCACCGATTATGCACTGAGCGTGACCGGTATTGCCGGTCCGGAAGGCGGAAGCGAAAAGAAGCCCGTGGGGACAGTGTATTTCGGCCTCGCAAAAGCCGAGACGACACGGACGTTTCACAGAATCTTCTCCGGCGACCGGCAGATGATCCGCCGGAAAGCCTCCGCCTACGCTCTCAGTCTTCTCATCCGGGAGCTGCAGCGACATGAAGCTTGAGATTCAACGCTATCACGTCGAAGGTATTCCGGTTCTTGAATATGCAGCGGCCGGGGAATCATCCCACCGACCGCTGTTCTTGCAGCACGGCATCTTCGGCAGCAAGGACAGGGTGGCCCGGTTGCTGGGTCCTTCTCTGGTCGCAGCCAGACGGCGGGTGCTTGCCGTGGATGCCCGCAGGCATGGGGAGCGCTCGGCGTCACCGTTCGCCGAACGCGACAAGGTTCATGCCGAGCTTGAACTCTTCGATGTGGTCGAAGACACGGCGCGCGATATCCTGACCATCCATCGAGCCTGTTGCCACGAAGCCGGGGGTTTCGATGTGGTCGGGGTCTCGATGGGTGGCTACATCGCCTATCGAGTGGCGATGCTGAGCCGGGAGGTCAAACTGCTCGCTACTCTCATCAGCAGCCCGGATTTCAAGGCGTCGGCCTTCCAGGGACTGACCCAAGAGACGCTCGCTTCCCATCGGAAGGCGGTCTCACGGGCGGAGGCCAGAATCTCCGCCATCAACCCGGCGAGCTATCCGGATGCCCTTTCCCACACGAAGATTTTCGCGGCTGTCGGGGAGCACGATGAAATCATCGACCCGGGGCACACCCGTGCGTTTTTCGCTGCAAATCCATCGCTCGACGCGACGGTGGAAACTTTCGCTAGCGGACATCAAATCGTGCCCGCTATGCAGGATGCGCTGGTGGGCTGGCTGGAAAACGAAGATTGATGTTTACACCGTCTACCCGCTGTGCTACAATAATCTTCGCGAGACTGCACCGCATCTCGCTCCCGTGCCGTCCTCAAGGCCGGCAACGGGCCATCCTTGCTGCAGATGCAGCCATTAGACCGTAAGGAGGTTAAAAAGTGCGCAAGTATGAGATCATGTACATCGTGCGTCCGGATCTCGAGGAAGAGCCGCGTCAGAACCTGATTGAGGAACTGAAGGAAATCTTCCCCAAGCACGATTCGGAAGTGCTCGAACTTGACGAGTGGGGCCTGAGGGAACTCGCCTACGAAATCGACAACTACACGAAGGGCTACTACGTCGTCATGCATGTCAACGCTACTCAGGAAGCGCGTTCGGAGTTCGAACGGATCATCCGCATGAAAGAAGATATCGTGCGGCATATTGTCGTTCGTGACGAGCGCCCCGATCAATGACGAGGTGAGAGAATGATTAATCGCGCCATATTGGTCGGGAGACTGACCAGAGACCCCGAGCTCAAGCACACATCGAATGATATTCCGCTGGCGACCTTCACGCTTGCGGTGGATCGCCCGTTTCGGAATCAACAGGGCGGAAGCGACACCGATTTCCTGCGGTGCGTCGTCTGGCGCCGACAGGCGGAGAACGTTTCACGCTACCTATCGAAGGGCAGTCTGGTCGGCGTCGAGGGACGTATCCAGAGCCGCAGTTTCGAAGACCGGGATGGCAATCGCCGGGTGATGACCGAAATTGTTGCAGAGTCGGTACAGTTCCTCGAACCCAAAGGTACGAAACCGCCGGAACCCAAGACCCCCGGGGAAGAACCCCCTTCACAAAGCGCGAACACACAGAGCAGCGATGAAGGACAGGATTCGAAAGACGACCTGGACAACATCGATATAGCAGAAGACGACCTACCATTCTAAAAGGAGGAGACCATGGCAAGAAGAAATTATCGTCGCCGTCGCAAAAAGACTTGTTATTTTACGGAAAACAAGATAGAGCACATTGATTTCAAAGACGTGAACCTGTTGAAACGGTTCATCGCAGATGATAGCGGAAAGATTCTCCCCAAACGTGTCACCGGTACCAAGGCGAAATACCAACGTCCGTTATCAAAAGCAATCAAACGCGCCCGTTACATGGCGCTTCTGCCCTACGTCAAGGGTGAATGAGTGACTAAGAAAAACGCTCCGCGGAAAACCGCGGAGCGTCTTTTGTATCCTCCTGGGAATCAACCGTTTCGTGGAAGCGGATGAATGCCTTTGATGATGTAGATAAAAGGCGTATCGAGCAAGGCCACAATGAGTTTGATGGCATATGTCGTCAGGAAGATTTCGAAGACATTCTCGTGCACGCCTAGGAACGCAATGGGAACGAAGATGGCCGAATCGAGAAGCTGAGACAGCGCGGTCGAACCGAGGTTGCGGATATAGAGCAGACGGTCGGAAGGAAGTCTGGACTTGATGCGCTGGAAAATGTGGACATCGATCAGCTGACTGATCAGATACGCGCTCACACTGCCGAGGACAATTCTCGGTACCATGCTGAAGATGGTATCGAGCGCCCGATGAACGGTATCCTCTGTCCCCCCGAGGGGCATGAACTGCAACGCTCCCTGCATAATCAGCGCCATGCCCGCAAGGGTGAAGAAGCCGATGAAAACCGCACGTTTCGCTTCCTGCAGTCCATATTTTTCGTTGAGCGCATCGGTGATCAGAAAGATGCTTCCATAGAGAATATTGCCTAACGTGGCGGTCAGTCCGAACAGCTCGATGGTCTGGGTGACCTGTATGTTCGCCAGCACGGTGCTGAATGCCAGCCACGCGAACAGACCGGTTCGTCCGAACCATCGGTAGATGGCCAGGATGAGCAGGAAGTTGATGAAAGCATAAAGTACCCACAAGACCTCGTTGCCGTATGGAAAAGCGGAATGGAACGACTCGATTAGCGACTGCATGATTTCCCTCCTGCACACACTGGCCAGGCAGCTTTGTAAGTGTGTTCTGCCTGTGTATTATAGGCCGCCCGGGGTCTTAAGTCAAGACGCCATATGGCAATGGTCCGCGCGGATGTGGTATACTAGTCAAGCAACCAGCAATGAACATCGGAGTGAGATTATGGACCGTGGACCCGTGCTGGCCTTGAATATTCTACTTCTTGCGCTGCTGATACTTATCGGTGTCACCTTGACCGAGCTGAGCGCCTGGATGGTCATTCTCCTGAGCGTCGGACTGGTGCTTTTGAATGCTCTGTATATTCTGTTCTTCGGCGCTCGTCTGCAGAAGCAGCTAGCCGAATTCAAAGCTTCCCTGAAGAACAGGGAGTCGCTTCTTAGAAGAAAGTCGAAGCTGGAAGAGCGCTTGCTGCACGAGATGCCGATCGGCGTCCTCCTCCTTGATGAAGATTTACGCGTCCGTTTCGCGAACGAATCGGCACGAAGGATTTTTCACAATCCTCTCGAGGGGCGGTCTCTGGAGGTTCTTCACGAAGAGCTGCACAATATTCTTCAGATGAGGGACCTCCCGGAAGGAAAGGTTTTTAGGATTTACGAGGATTTTTATGAAGTCCACTATCAGGAAGAGGAGCACGCTCTGTATTTCTATAAGGAGACAGAGCGCGAGAAGCTCAAGCGTGAGCACGAACGGATGACTCCCGTTGTTGGGATTCTCCACTTCGACAACCTCGAGGATTCATTGAACGTCCTGGATGTCCAGGAACAAAGCGAGATTCAAGGACAGCTGCTCGGTGCGGTCAATGAATGGGCCGAACGACGGGGCTTTCACGTGACCCCCGTCACCGCGGAGAAATTGTATGTGTATATGTACAAAAGCGACCTCGAACGCGTGATTGATGAAGAATTCAGCATCATCGAGGATGTCTCGGAGGTTTCGCGCGCACACGATTTGATCATTACACTCAGCGGTGGATTCGCTTGTGCGAACATTCAGCTGAACGACCTTGCGGACATTGCTGATAACGCGCTTGAACAGGCTTTGTCCCGGGGAGGTGACCAGATCGCCATCAACATCCAGGGTGAAAAATACCGTTATTTCGGGGGCAATACCAACACCCAGGAGAAACGGACACGTATTTCCAGCCGTATAAACGCCCGCAAGCTCTCGATGCTGTTTGAAGGGCACGAGGAGGTTCTCATCTTCCCTCATGTCCATCCGGATGCGGATGCTGTCGCGGGGGCGATCGGCGTGTACAAGATGGCCGAGGCTTCCAATATAAAGGCCAGCATCGTGCTGGATCATGACAATCTGGATCAGACCGTCAAGAAGGTTCTTGAACGGATCGAGTATGAATACGAATCCTTCCTGGATGTATTTGTCGACCTGGATGCGGTTGTAGGAAAACGATTCAAGGACTCTGCCATTGTACTCGTCGATCACCATTCACGCTCCCAGGCGCTCAACGGCCGATTCATCGACAGGACCGAGAGTCTGGCGATCATCGACCATCACCGTCGGCAGGACGATAGTATCGAAGGCGCGTACCTGAGTTATGTCGAGCCGTATGCGTCAAGTTCTACAGAGCTGATTGTGGAGATGGCGAACGTCTATCCCCGCGATGTGGATTTCAATAGTTTTGAAGCGACGTTGCTGCTGCTTGGGATTGTCGTGGATACGAATAATTTCACTTACCGCACGGGTTCGCGGACTTTCGAAGCCGCCGCCGTGCTGAGAAAGTTCGGTGGCGACACACACCGTGTGAAGTCGTTGCTTCGGGAATCGCTTCAGGATGTTCGCATCAAGGCCGAACTGATGCGCAAAGCGGAAGTGATTGCGAAACATTTCGCCCTTGTCGTCGTCGAGGATGAATTTGAACCGGACCGCCAGTTGCTTGCAAAAGTCGCGAATAACCTGCTTGAGATTGAAAACATCCAGGCGGCCTTCGCGGTTGGACGTCTCGGCAAGCGCACGGTCGGCATCAGCGCGAGGAGCCTTGAAGGGTTCAACGTACAGACCATCATGGAGGAATTCGGCGGTGGCGGCCATTTCAACAACGCCGGTACGCAAATCGAGGACCGGAATGTCGAGAAGGTCCGCCACGATCTCGTTACCTATCTAGAAGAATTGTCAGAGGAGGAGAGACCGATGAAAGTCATTCTCAAGAAAGATCTCAAGAACAAAGGAAAGAAAGGGGAGATCGTCGATGTCAAGCCCGGCTATGGGAATTATTTGCTGACCAGCGGCCAGGCCATCGAGGCGACCCCCGAAAACATCCAGAGTCTTGAGGAAGAACGTCGGAAGGCTAAAGAAGAAGAGGAAAGACAATATGAAGAAATGAAGGCCTTGAAGGAGAAAATTGATCACCGGGTTGTCAAAGTCTACGCTAAAATCGGCAAGGATGGCAAGATGTTCGGTAAAGTCACGCCGAAACAGATTTCCGAAGCCTTGAAGGAACAACACGACATTGACATCGACAGGCGAAAGATTGAGCTGGGGGAACCGATTACTGCACTCGGAAAATATGATGTGGAAGTCAAACTGCACAAGGATGTCACGGCGACCTTCGAACTGACGGTGCTAGAGCAGAATGGCTGAGAAGACCCTTCCGCACAACGAGGATGCCGAACAGAATGTATTGGGGGCTGTCTTTCTCGATCCCTCGACCATCAAGTCGATTTCTGATTCGCTGGAAGTCGAGGATTTCTTTGTTCGCCGTCACCGCGTCATCTATCAATCCTTCCTTGATTTGACCGCCGAAGGCGTCGACATCGACTACACCACCACCATCGACCGCTTGAAGACCAAACAGCAACTGCTCGAAGCCGGTGGCGAGGATTACATCCTCGGACTGTCCGAGACGACGCCTTCCATCGCGAATCTCGACCACTACATCAACATCGTCCGCGACAAGGCTGTCATGCGGAACATGATCGAGGTCGCCCGTGATGTCTCGGAGAAGGGCTTTGAAGCGCAGGATATGCAGTCGTTCATCGACGAAAGCGAGAAACGCATATTCGATGTCGCCCGTTCAAGGCGCACCTCGGGGTTCATCGATTTGAAGCGGGTTACCGAGGATGTCATCCACAAGGCCGAAGAAGCAAAGAACAAGCAAGGCGAACTGATTGGTCTGGATACCGGTTTCGAGCGGCTCAACGACTACACGCTCGGACTGCAGCCTTCTGAGCTCTATGTCATCGCCGCCCGGCCGTCGATGGGGAAAAGTGCCTTCGCTCTCAATATCGCGACCAACATCGCTAAGTTGAAGCATCGTCCATATATCGCGTTTTTCTCACTGGAGATGGGTGTGGACCAACTGGTCGGCAGGATGCTTTCGTGTGAGTCGAATGTCGCGAGTGTACGCTTGCGGCAAGGCGAGCTGAATACGGGGGAATGGCAGCGGCTCAGTGTCGCCAGCGACCAACTCGAGAAACTGAATGTGCTCTTCGATGACTCCGGAACCGTCAAAGTCAGCGACCTGCGCCAGAAATGCCGGAAGCTCGCCCAGGAGGACAAGCTGGATTTGGTCGTGATCGACTATCTGCAGCTATTGTCCGGCTCGGTGCCCTATACCAACCGTGTTCAGGAAGTCAGCGAGATCTCCCGCACCCTCAAGGAGATGGCGCGGGAGCTCAAAATTCCTGTCATTGCGCTTTCTCAGCTGTCCAGGAGCGTCGAACAAAGAACCGAGAAAAAGCCGATCATGGCTGATCTGCGCGAGTCCGGCTCCATCGAGCAAGATGCTGATGTGGTGCTTTTCCTCTATCGTGACGATTACTACAACGAAAACAGCGAGCGGCCGGACATCGTCGATGTGATGGTAGCGAAGAACCGCAGCGGAGCAACCAATATCAAGGGTTTTCCACTTCTGTTCCGGAAGAAGTACAGCCAGTTCCGTACCACCAAGGATCCGAAACACGAACCGGATGAGAATCTCGAGGATCTTGATTGACACGCCGATAGCGTGTCTTTCTTTCGGCCCGATAGGAAGATTTGGAGTGATGTCTCGATGAAAGAGCGACTCGAACAACTGAAGAAACGGTATCAGGAAATAAACGAGAAGCTGAGCGACCCCGAAGTCGCCTCTGATGTTGAACGGCTCAAGGAACTCTCCGTCGAACGCAGTGAACTCGAACGCCCGGTCAGGCTCTACGAAGAACTCCTGCAGACAGAGCAGACCATTTCGGAACTGAAGACGATGGCCCGCGACGAGGACCCCGAGATTCGCGAGCTGGCCCAGACGGAACTCGAAGAGGCGAAGGAGAAACACGCACGTCTTGAAAATGATCTCGAAAAGGAATTGATTCCGAAGGACCCCAACGACAAGAAGGATGTCATCGTTGAAATTCGTGGCGCCGCCGGGGGTCAGGAAGGCAACCTTTTCGCCGGCGATCTCTTCCGGATGTACGCCCGCTTTGCTGAACGACAGGGGTGGAAGCTTACTGTTCATCATGCTGTGGAAGGCTCCGCCGGCGGCTATAGTCAGATAGAGTTCACGGTTTCCGGGACGCGCGTGTACTCCCATATGAAATATGAAAGTGGCGCCCATCGTGTCCAGCGGGTACCGGAGACGGAATCCCAGGGACGAATCCATACCTCAACGGCTACGGTCGTGGTCCTCCCCGAAGCGGAAGAGGTGGATGTCGAACTTGAAGAAAAAGATCTGCGTGTCGATACTTTCCGCTCCAGCGGCCCGGGAGGTCAAAGCGTGAACACGACCGATTCGGCGGTGCGTATCACGCATGAACCGACCGGATTGGTGGTTTCCTCTCAGGATGGAAAAAGTCAGCACGAAAACCGAGCGACGGCCTACCGGGTTCTGAGGGCGCGTCTCAAGGACCACTACGAAAAACAGCAACGAGAGGCCGAGGGCGCCGCGCGCCGCAGCCAGATCGGCACCGGGGACCGCAGCGAGAAAATCCGCACCTATAATTTTCCTCAGAACCGGGTGACCGACCATCGCATCCATTTCACGATTCAGCAGCTCGACCGCGTGCTGGATGGCAAACTCGACCCGATTATCGACGCGCTCCTTGATGAAGAATTCAAGCGGAAGCTTGAGAATCTATGAGCGCTGTCGATCAGCAGCCGCCCACTTACTCCCGGGTTCTCAAGCAGGCGGAGAGCCGGGCTGAAGAGAAGGGCCGCGAACCGAGCGCCATCAAACGCTTGCTTATGCATCATGCCCGCTTCGGCAGCACAGAGCTTCTGCTGAGGCTTGATGAGACGATGCCGGATGCAGAACGGACCGCCTTCGAGCAGTCCGTCGAGGCCTATCTTGAGAGGAACGTCCCGGTGCAGTATCTGATCGGGGTGGAGACCTTTTTCGGATATGACTTCCAGGTCGGGGATGGCGTCTTCATCCCTCGCTTCGAGACAGAAGAACTGGCTGCCGCCGTGCTCGATGAGATGGATCGGCAGTTCGCCGGCGCCGAACGGATCCGGATCCTGGATATCGGCACGGGCTCGGGCTGTCTTGCAATCACGCTGATGCTTGAAGATGGCAGGGTCGAGGCGGTCGCCACCGACGTGTCGAAACAAGCCCTACATCATGCCCGGGCGAATTGTGAGAAACATGGCGTCGCTGTGGATATCCGGGAAGGAGATTTGTTTGAACCTGTGAGAGGGGAGCGTTTCGATGTGGTTGTGTCCAACCCGCCTTATATCCCCGTTGATGAGCCGCTCGACCCGGCCATCGCCGATTATGAGCCGGAACTTGCGCTCTATGGCGGCGATGACGGACTCGACTTCTATAAACGCATCCTGAAGCAGGTCCGTTCACATTTGAATCCGGGCGCCTTCGTCGCTTTCGAGCACGGCGCACAGCACGCTGCCGCCTTGAGTTCGTATGTCCACGAAGCACTCCCTGGCTGCCGGGTGTCGCATCAAAAAGACATGCAGGGACGCGACCGCATGACGTTTGTCCATTGTGGGTCGCGAGTGAGGCATACCTGACTTGACAGGCTGAATAACTCCTGTGTATAATACCTCAGAGCAGGAGTGAGAGCATGAGTAAACTTGTCATCGTCGAATCCCCCTCAAAATCGAAAACCATCAAGCAGTACCTCGAAGGTGATTACCAGGTACTCTCTTCGAAGGGGCACATCCGGGACCTAGCGATTAGCGGCCCCGGCGGATTGGGTCTTGACATCGAGAATAACTTCAAACCGAAATACAGCGTGCTCGATGATAAGAAGCCTGTCGTCCGTTCGCTGAAACAAGCCGCTGACAAATCGGAGGCGGTTTTTTTAGCGACCGACCCCGACCGTGAAGGCGAGGCCATCAGCTGGCATCTCCAGCAAGTCCTCGAGCTCTCAGAAGAAGAGCGGCCGGTCCACCGGGTCATCTTTCACGAAGTGACCAAGGACGCCGTCAAGGAAGCATTCGAAAATCCCCGCAGCATTGATTTGAACCTCGTCTCCTCTCAGGAAACGCGGCGCATCCTCGACCGCATCATCGGCTTCAAGCTCTCAAAGCTGCTCCAAAGCAAGATCAAGTCGAAATCCGCAGGACGTGTGCAGAGCGCGGCCCTCAAGATGATTGTCGACCGGGAACGTGAGGTCGAAGCGTTCGAACCCGAAGAATACTGGAAATTGACCGCCTCGTTTACCGGTTTCGAGGCCGAACTCTCGAAAGTCGACGGCAAAAAACCGAAGCTGAAAGACGAATCCTCAGCGGAAGCGCTACGCTCCAGTCTCTCAGAGACGTTCACCATCGATGCCATCCGGACCCGGAAGCGTCGCAAGGCACCGTTCAACCCGTTTACGACCTCCTCCCTCCAGCAGGAAGCGTCGAACCGTCTCAATCTTGGCGGGCAACGTACGATGATGCTTGCCCAGAGCCTCTATGAAGGTATTGATTTAAAGGATGAAACCGTCGGTCTCATCACCTATATGCGTACCGATTCAACCCGGATGGCGGCCTCGTTCAAATCCGCCGCCCGCGAGCATATCAAGAAGCACTATGGGGCGAAATACGTCAGCGGCTCCCGCCAGGGAAGAAAGCAACAGGCCGGACAGGACGCGCACGAAGCCATCCGACCGACAAGTCTTGCCTATACCCCCGTACGGGTCAGACCCTACCTCAAACGCGACGAATACCGTCTCTACAAATTGATCTACGCACGGGCCGTCGCCTCGCAGATGGCTTCCGCCCAGTTCGAGACGAAGACGTATGTCCTGTTGAATAAATCGGCGGAGTTCCGTGCGAAGGCCCAGCGAGAGCTCTTCGACGGGTATCTCAAAGTCTACAGGGAGTATCAGGATATCGAGACGAGCGAGCTTCCAAACAAGGACGAAGGGGACCGACTGAAAGCCAAGAAGCTCGAGAAGAGCCAGCACTTCACCTCACCCCCGCCTCGCTTCAACGAGGCCTCGCTGATCAAGGAGATGGAAGAAAAGGGCATCGGACGGCCGAGCACGTATTCCCAGACAGTCTCGACACTCAAGAAGCGCCGCTATGTCCAGCTGGACAAGAAACGCTTCCTCCCGACCGACCAAGGACGCCTGACCGTCGAGAAGCTCGAGCAGTACTTCAGCGACATTGTCAGTGTCGATTATACAGCCCGCATGGAACGGACGCTTGATGAGATCGCCAACAAGGGCATCGACCACACACGCATCATCGCCGATTTCTATCACAACTTCATCCCGCTCGTCGAGAAGGCCAATCAGGAGATGGAGAAAGCCCCGCCCAAGTACACAGGCGAAAACTGTCCGAAATGCGGAAGTCCGATGGTCTACAGGGAGAGCCGCTATGGAGTGTTCGAAGCTTGTAGCGGCTTTCCGAAATGCAAATACATCAAGCCCGATGGAAACAAAAAAGAGCCGACCAAGACCGGCGTCACTTGTCCCAAATGCAAAAAAGGTGAGATTGTCGAACGTGAAGCCAAACGCGGAAAAAACAAAGGGAAGACCTTCTACGCCTGCAACAATTTCCCCAAGTGCCGCAACATCCTCCGCGGCAAGCCGACCGGTGAAGCGTGCGCCGACTGCGACGATCTGCTGGTCGAGCTTGAAGATGGCACCGTCGTCTGCAACGACAAGCAATGTGGCGAAACAGGGGACAAGACCTGAAGTCACGCACCTTATCAACCGGGAGATGCTATGTTACACTGAAGATGGATAATATATAGATAGGAGCGTTCATATGGACGACAGAAGTTTGGAAACTACAATAGCGACCGACCCCGAGGAAAATGCCGAGGAGATCAGTACCTTTCGCCGCTACTGGAAGCGTTACCGGCCGGCTCGAATCAAACGTCTGATGCGCGAGCCGATTCCCTCTCGTTCTCAGACGGCACCCCAGACCTATCCACAGATGTTCTTCAGTGTCTTTCGTCGTGTTTTCCACTTTTTCGGCTATAGCAGCCGCAGAGAGTTCTGGTTTTTGCACGCGGCGATTATCCTGGCCGCCCTTGGTCCGGTCATTGCCGTTCAGGGAATCAACTTTCTTACTCCTGTCGAAGTCACCGATGCGATGATGCTGGTCTATACCATTTATCTGGCGGTGATCGGCGTCATCTTCATCATTCCCGTGCTCTCGGTGAGTTTCCGACGGTTCGCGGATGCCGGCTTCCCCAGATGGCTGGCTTTGTTGCATACGGGAATCCCCTATCTTTTGGGCATCACAATCGTGAACGTGCTGGTGATTGTGTTCGTCATTTTCGTCACCACCCTCCCCACGGCGCAGCGAATCCGTGAGAGGATTCACCGAGGAGAGATCGAGAAGCACCCCCTCCCCGATCTGTAAATCCGATGAAAAAGCTGCCTGGCATTCAGGCAGCTTTTTAATGCTTACAGGAGGAAGATGTTCCGATCCCGGCAGGCGCGACGGATCGAGGCCGGCCAATAGCTGGCCTGGACTTCCCCGATGTGCACTTTCTCGAGAAAGAAGAGCGCCAGACGGGACTGGCCGATGCCGCCGCCGACGGTCTGGGGAAGGTATCCCCGGTGCAGGCGCTTATGAAAGGGAAGCGAGAGACGGTCCTGCTTGCCGTGGGCCTCTAGTTGCATTTCCAGGGTGTCCGCATCGACACGGATCCCCATCGAGGACATCTCCACGGCCTTTCCGAGTGGTTCATGCCAGAAGAGGATGTCTCCATTCAGACTCCAGTCGTCGTAGTCCGGGCTGCGTTCATCGTGAGGGGCCCCCTCTGTGAGCGGCCACCCGATGCCCTTGATGAAGACGGCTTTCTTCTCCTTTGCAATGTGTGCTTCGCGCGTTTCAGGTGTCAACTGTGGCCAGCGCTTTTCGAGGTCGGCCGCCTCGACGATAGGAATCGTCGATGGCAGTTTTCGCTGCAGGGGAGGGTATCGTGAGGCGACTTCAGAGTCAAGAGTCAAAAAGGCTTGGTAAAGGGATTGGACGATCCTCTCCAAGAAGGCCTGGTTCCGCTCGCTTGGGGCCATGGTGCGTTCCCAGTCCCACTGGTCTACATAATAGGAGTGGAGCGGAGAGAGCGTCTCGTCTTTGCGGATGGCGTCCATGTCGGTGTAGAGGCCCTGGTTTCTCTGGATGCCGTAACGCGCGATGGCTTCGCGTTTCCATTTTGCGAGGGAATGGACAATTTCAAGTTCCGTCTCCTCGACATCGAACGCGACCGGACGCTCCTGACCACTCAGCTCATCATTCAGTCCAGAACCGCGTTCAACAAAAAGCGGGGCGGACACGCGGTGAAGCGCAAGGGTCTGTGACAAGAGACTTTCAAAACGGTCTTTCAGCCATTTGATCGCCTGCTCGGTCTCCAATATCGACAGCTTGCTTTCATAAGAGTTCACGGTTCATCCGTCCTTTGCGGCTGCCGGCTTAAAACCGCCGGATTAAGGTTTTCTCTGTATTATCCCGAATTATACAGGCCCCTCCGGCATCTGTCAATCGCTGCCAGGCCAATCTCCTTATTTGCGTCACCGGATTGAAGGAGACGCCATCCCTACGCATTGGTCGAGCCGCTCTTGACACCTCAATGCCCACATGCTATTATATAAAAGCAACCGAAAGGTTGCGCTTATCCCTTTCATAGCATGGTGAATATTTTTATTCACACATCCCCTTCCTTAATCCGCCGCAAGGCGGATTTCCCTTTTCTCAGGGGATTTTTTTATCTATGCAGGTGTGATATAATAACGTCGACTTTTTCGGGGACGGTGAGGCTATGGGTATCCGCGACTGGTTTCGTTCAAAGAAACGCAAACATCAAGCGCAGAAATATCGAATCGGCATGGAGAAGACGCGCGCTAGCGTCTTCAACCGTCTCAATGACCTCCTGGATTCGAACACCTCGATCGACGACGAGCTCTTCGAGGATATCGAGGAGCTTTTCATTATGGCCGATATGGGTGTGGATACGGTCCTCGACCTTGTCGGTCATCTTCGCAGGCACGTCAAGACTAAAAACATCAAGGACGCTTCCCAGCTGAAGGACGTGATCGTCGAGGAGATGTTCCGCCGATACGTCCGCGATGAGATTGTCGATACGAACCTGACCCTTGCCGAGTCGGCTCCCTCCGTTTTCCTTTTTGTCGGCGTCAACGGCGTGGGCAAGACGACGACCATCGCCAAAGTCGCAAAACTTCTTCAGGAAGAGGGTAAACGCGTGATGCTGGTCGCCGGGGATACCTACCGCGCGGGGGCGATCAACCAGCTCCGGGTGTGGAGCGAACGGGTCGGGGCGGAGTTTTTCGCCAAGACCGCCGGAAGCGACCCAAGCAGCGTCATGTTCGACGCCATCGAAGAAGCCAGGCGTCAAGATGTCGATGTGTTGCTGTGCGATACGGCCGGGCGTCTCCACAATAAAAAGAACTTAATGCAGGAACTCGGCAAGATTCGCCGTGTGATCGGCCGGGAAGTCGGGGGAGCTCCGCATGAGACGCTGCTCGTTGTCGATGCGACCACAGGTCAGAACGGGCTCTCGCAGGCCCGGATCTTCAACGATGTCACGAAGCTCACCGGGGTCGCCCTCACCAAGCTTGATGGCACGGCCAAGGGCGGCATCGCGCTTGCAATCCGGGAGACTATCGGCGTGCCCGTCAAGCTTGTCGGGCTGGGAGAGAAACTCGACGACCTAGAGTATTTCGATATTGAAGAATATATATACGGCTTATTCGCGGATGTGGTCGATGATGGATGAACTGAAACAGCATTTAAAGATCAATGAGCTTTATGACCTCTATGGGGGATTGCTTACCGAACGCCAGCAGGATGCGATTGTCCGGTATTATTCCGACAACTATTCCCTCGCGGAGATTGCCGAGCTGAACGGCACGAGCCGCAATGCGGTCCACGAAACCCTGAAGCATGCCATCGGGAAGCTTCAGGATTACGAATCGACGTTGTTGCTCCTTGAAAAGCGTCACCGGCAACGCGTGCTTATCGCTCAATTGCGCGAGCTGGAGCTACCCATAGCGGCAAAAACAATCCTTGACGAACTCGAAAAGGTGGTTTGACATGGCATTCGACCAATTGTCCGATAGACTGCAGATGGCCCTGCGCCGCATACGCGGAAAGGGCCGCCTGACGGAGGACGATATCGATGAGATGATGCGGGAAGTACGACTGAGTCTGCTCGAAGCCGATGTCAACTTCCGTGTCGTCAAGACCTTTACCAGAGAAGTGAAGGAAAAGGCCAAAGGCGAGCGGATACTCAAGGGTCTCAACCCTTCCCAGCAGGTCGTGAAGGTCGTCCATGAAGAGCTGCAGAAACTGCTTGGCGGCGAGACCAGCGTCTTTGAACCTCCGTCGCAGAAGCCGATGCGGATCATGCTTGCCGGACTGCAAGGCAGCGGCAAGACCACGACTGCCGGCAAACTAGCGAAGTTTCTGCAAAAAGAGCACGGACTGAAGCCGATGCTTGTCGCCCTCGACCTTCAGCGTCCGGCGGCTATCGAACAGCTGCAGACAATCGGCCGACAGCTCGACGTACCCGTTTATCAAGAAGGCACGCAGGCCTCCTTTGCGTCCATCATTGATAACGCCGCCGCGGCAGCCGAATCCGAAAGCGCCGATGCACTGATTTTCGACACAGCCGGGCGGCTGCATATCGACGAGGACCTCATGGAGGAACTGAAGCGTGTCAAGGAAATGCTCGAACCTGAGGAGACCTGGTTGGTCCTTGATGCCATGACTGGACAGGATGCGGTATCCGTTGCGGATCATTTCCATGGATCGCTGGGCCTCACCGGCAGCATCCTCACGAAACTCGACAGCGACACCCGAGGTGGCGCGGCACTTTCGCTGCGGCACGTTACCGGCGTCCCGATCAAGTTCATGGGGCTGGGCGAAAAGCTCGACGCCCTTGAGGTCTTCCACCCTGAACGGATGGCCGGCCGCATCCTCGGCATGGGCGACGTCATGACCCTGGTCGACAAAGTCAGCGAGAATGTCGATGAGGACGACATGATGAAAATGGTGGAGAAGATGGCCTCCGGCAAATTCAATTTCGACGATTACCTCAAACAGCTCCGCATGGTCAAAAGGATGGGTTCGCTATCCGGGCTTATGAAGCTCATCCCCGGCATGAACAAGATGGTCAAGCAGGCCAACGTCGATGATGGACAGATTGAACAGGTGGAAACGCTCATCCATTCCATGACGAAACAGGAACGGAAAAAACCGGAACTCTTGAAGAAGAGCAGCTCCCGCCGCCGTCGCGTGGCTCGTGGCTCCGGACGCCGGGTGAATGATGTCAACCGTCTGCTTCAGACCTTCGACCAACAAAAACAGGCCATGAAACAGATGTCGAATATGGATCCTTCCCAGATCGATCCCAGCAATCCCATGGGAGCACTGAAAGGTGCCTCCGCAAAGAAAAAGCCCAAAAAGGGCAAAGGCAAAGGTAAAGGAAAAAGAAAAGGTGGAGTCCCCTTCTAATGGGACTCCACCTTTTTGAAAAAGTCGACGAGGAAGCGCTTGATTGCGCGTTCTTGGTTGGTGTGTGGCGAGACATGGTCGGCGACGGCTTTCAGTTCCTCCCTCGCATTGCCCATCGCGACCCCGACGCCGGCATACTGGAGCATTTCGATGTCATTGTGTCCATCGCCGAAGGCGAGAATGCGTTCCGGCTGATAGCCGAGCAGCTCGGCGACATGCTTCAGGGCCTTGCCCTTGTTGGTCTGCGGGTTGTACAGTTCAATGATGAACCGGTGGTCGTCACCCCAGTTCCGTGTGGCGATCTCTCCGGGGAAACGCTCGGCGACGAACGACTCGATGCGTTCCCCTGCATCTTTGTTCGCAAGGATGATGAATCCGTTCGCGCCGGTGGGCAGTGTTTGCTTGAAATCCCCCACATGCAACCGCGCGCCGTACTCAAGGTGCAGCAGGTCGCGGACGTTGCTGGTCTCACGTAGTAGATAGACATCGTCCTTGACCTCGCAGAAGGCGTTGTAGATGTAGGGTTTGTTGTGTTCAAAGATTTCCAGGACGCTCTCTCGCTTCAAGGGACGATTGATTTCCTCGAAAGAGGGGTTGTTCTTCCAGGTGATCAATCCGCCGTTGTAATTGATTAATGGCGTGTCGAGTCCGAGCGCGCGGTAGTATCGCAAGCTGCTGCGATAAGGACGGCCGGTCGCGATGACGATCCGGTTGCCCTCCTCTTTTAAAAAGCGGAGGTATTTCCGCGTCGAGGGATCCAGTGTGCGCCAATCATATAACAAGGTGCCATCGAGGTCGACGGCGATGAGATACGTGTGGTTGTTCATTTCCATCACCGCACGTATTATCGCACAAGGGGCCGGTTTTGGCAAATGCGGACGACAACCGCGGGGTGTTTATGCTATAATGCGTGTGAGGTGATAGGCATGCCGGACATTGGACTAGGTGGACTGATCAACTTCCTTTTGGGACTTGCGTTCGGCTTTGTCTTGTTTGCCGTTCTTTATACCTACCTGCTTGTCCGGGGCAGCCGGCAGACCTTTGAAGCCACCAAGCCTCAGGAGCAGGTGGACAAAGAAGACATCGAAGCGCTCATCAAAGACAAGCAGTCCTCCTTCAAACGACTATACAAAGGACAGGATCGCGGGTACAGCCGGACCATCTACGACCTCTCCCACGAGCTTGTCGAAGAAATCTCGAAGTATTATTTTCCGAAATCGAAATACCCGATGCTAGAGTTGAGCGTCAACGAGATGCTCAACCTTTCCCACTACATCACCGACCGGGTCGATAAACTGCTTGAGCAGCCGCTGCTGAAAAACACGCGCAACGTTCGTGTCAGTCATATGGCGGCTCTTTACGACCACAAGAAGCGCCTGGAAGATAAAAAAATATACAAGGCCGTCACCAACAAGAAGCTTCGGAAGGGTTTCAAGCTGACCCTGGGCGCGATCAACCTCTTCAACCCGGCTTACTGGTTCCGCAAGCTTGTTGTCAAGACCAGTGTCGATTTCGTCTCGATGCGCATTGCCTACATGATTATCGCCATCGTAGGTGAAGAGACCAGCAATATCTACTCCAAAAAGCTGTTCGACCGGGACATGGATTTCAACCTGGTCGAGCAAGAGCTCGAGGCTCTTGAAAAAGGTGAAGATGAAGACACTGCGGACGATTGAGGACGTTCGCGAGCTCGCCGTAGAACCACTGGCCTTCATTCTACATTCCAGCTCCTATTGCGCGGACTGCGACCGGGTTGAACGCTACTTGCGGACACTGGAAAAGCTTCATGGTGAAGCCTCCTTCTATCTACTTAAACGGGGCATGCTCCCCGCGCTGGAGAGGGACTGGCCCTCAAAAGGCGTGCCGACGCTGCACTTTTACCGATACGGAGAACGCGTGCGTAGCGACGATGTTTCCTCGTTTTCTTTCCGTGAACTCGCCGAACACCTCGACGTTTCGCTCTGAAGGGATGTGCCGCCTATGTTCTTCAAACGTAGGAAAAAACTCATACCGCCTTATGAACGGACGCCGGATGGACGCCCCTTCCAGGTGTATGAGATTCAGGAACAGTCGAAAGAGCGCGCATCCTCCTACCGGCGCAGCCACTTTGTCTCCCCGATCTTCGGCGAGAACGTGAAGGACGAAGTCGTGATTCCCATCAAAACCAATCAGAAACGGAATCTTGACACCCTGGACCCCTTCCGCACGAAACCGCGGCTGACCAAGGAAGAACGCATTCAGAAATATGGAACGGCCTATCCGGAATTCGACCTGGTGCGGGGCAAGGACCTCGACGAGGTGATGGACTCGACACGCCGGCGCAAGCAAGGACAATCCTACCGCGCGCGGATTGTCGAGAACTCGAAGGACACGGACACCGGAGCCGGCCGCGATGAGACGGCACATCAGCCCGAGGACCAACCGCCCGAAACCCGCTATCGCCGCCCGGATTCGGAATCTCAAGCAGGGCGAGGGAAAGAATCCGGCGCATCGGATGTCGAAGCGGCCCGATCACCGTCCGAAGAACCGGGACATAAGGAGGCCGAATCCGCTGAAGAGGACTTTGATACATCCCGTATGGAAGCATCACGGTCAACGGAGCAAAAGAGCACACCTGCAGCCGACGATTCATCCCATCAAACCAGCACGGATGAAGTTGAGCGTCGCACGCAGGATGGCTCAGCGACAAAACCCGACACGCACACCGCGGCAGCTTCCAAGGGTGCAGCCGCCGAGGAAAGCCCCATGCAGGAACGAGGAGCGACTCAGCACGATGGGGATGCCTCCGGCGAATCTGCTGATACAGCGCCTGAAGATCAGGATCGTGCGAACCGGACCATCGTCTCCGGACGCAAACGGTATGAAAAGTATCAGGTCCCCCCGATCGATCTTCTGGATTCCGCCATTGAGGATCCACCGGATATATCCGACTCCATCGAGAAACAGACGAACATCCTTAATGAGACCTTCGCCGAATTCAACGTCGGCGCGAGGGTCTATAAGCACGTGCAGGGACCGACAGTCACCCGCTATGAGATCGCGGTCGAAAAAGGTGTCAAGCTCAACAAGATCACCAACATCGAAAACAACATCAAGATGAAACTGGGTGCGAAGGAAATCCGCATACAGGCTCCGATTCCCGGCAAGACGACCGCCGGCATCGAGGTTCCCAACGAGCAGCCGGCGACGGTGCATTTTTTGAACATCGTCAACCGCTCGATGTTCAAGAACGCTTCCGTTCCCCTGACGCTTGCGCTCGGCATCGACATCGACGGCCAGCCGATCTATACCTCCATCAAATCGATGCCGCATGGACTCATCGCCGGTCAGACCGGAAGCGGCAAGAGCGTCTGCATCAATACGGTATTGATGAGTTTGTTGCTGCAGTACAAGCCGACCGAACTCCGGCTGCTGTTGATCGACCCCAAACGGGTCGAGCTGGCCGCGTACAACGATATCCCCCATCTGCTCACACCCGTGATCACCGACGCCCAGGCGGCCACCGCCGCCCTAAAATGGGTGATTGAAGAGATGGAGCGCCGTTTCACACTCTTCAACAGTGTCAACGCCCGCAACATCGACGTCTACAACGAAAAGATCGAGAACCCCGAGGAGCACCTGCCTTATATCGTCATTGTGATCGACGAGCTTTCCGATCTGATGATGCTCGCCGCACAGCACGTCGAGGAATCGGTGATGCGCATCACGCAGAAGGCCCGAGCCTGTGGCATCCATCTGATTATCGCCACGCAGCGTCCCTCCACGGATGTCATCAAGGGCACCATCAAATCGAATATCCCCACCCGCATCGCCTTCAGCGTCTCGAGCCACATCGATTCGCAGACCATCCTCGATTCGACCGGCGCGGAAAAGCTTCTCGGCAACGGTGACATGCTCTTCTCGGCGGCCGGTCAAAGCCAGATGCGTCTACAAGGCGCCTTCATCAAGGACGCCGACATCGAGAACGTCACCGAGTTCATCCGCCGGCAGGCGGAACCCGATTACATCTTCACCGAGCAAGCGCTCGTTGACAATGCCAGCAAGACGTTTGAATACGACGATCTGCTTCCGGATGTCGCCCGCTTCGTCGTCGAGCGGCAGGAAGCGTCAATCAACAAGATCTCCAAGACTTTCTCCATCGGGTTCAACCGGGCCCAGAATATTGTCGAGAGCCTCGAATCGGCAAAGATTGTCTCCGGAAACCTCGGGTCCCGGGCCCGCGAAGTGCTGGTGGACGAGGAGGAGCTCGAACGCATCCTCAGAACGATGTAGGTGATTGCCATGTACAGACGAGATTCCCATACAGCTTTGCATGAACTGCAGTCCGTCCGGGAGCGGGAGGTCCGCCTGCTGCTAAGAAGAATGCGGCGAAAACAAGCGGTGCTCATCGTCAGCCTGCTCATCATCCTGATTGTGCCGCAGCTTTTTGACCGCCATCTGCCGTTCAACACGCTCTATCACACCACGCTTGCCGATTTCGACCTCTTTCCCGATACGCTGGATGTCCCCATCGCCTATCCGCTCATCCTGCTGGCGTTCTTCTATGCGCTGATGCTGATTTTCAAGGAACGCCGCGTGAGTGCGAGCATGCGGAGCGTCTCGTCCCTGAAGCTCGAAAGAAGCGTCGGGCGGTTCGACATCGTCTCTTTTGCGTCGGCGGTGCTGGCGGGCTATGTCGTTGTGAATGCGTTCTTTTTCTCGTTCGCTACGATTTCAGGCCACAGCATGGAACCGACCTTTCATGACGGCGACAACATCATCATGAGTCATACGGACGATGATTATGAGCGTTTCGATCTGGTTGTCGCCGCTATGGAGTATACAGCGGACACGCAGTTCTACATCAAGCGCGTCGTCGGGCTTCCCGGGGAGAAGGTCGTCATCGATGAGGGCGACCTTGAAATCAATGAAGAGCCCCTTGAAGAACCGTTTCTCCCGAAAGCAGTCCCGACCGAGTGTCCGGGGATCAAGGATACCTGCTCGTTTTCACTGGGCGAGGATGAATACTTCCTGCTCGGCGACAACCGCGAGCATTCCACGGACTCCCGCATCCTCGGACCCTTCGATGGTGATGATATCTACGGGACGGTGCAGTTCCGTTTCACCCCGATTCATGCAGCAGGGAGGGTCGATTGAATGCCGAAGCACAGCTACTACCCAGGACACATGGCCAAGACCAAGGCGCAGCTGAAACAGAAACTGAAATGGGCGGACATCGTCTATGAGGTCGCCGATGCCCGGGCTCCCCTTTCTTCGCGAAACGAAGATCTTGCGGTGATGCTCGAGAACCGGCCCTCGTTATTGGTTCTGAACAAGGCGGACCTAGCCGACGCGGCGGTGACCAAACGCTTCGTCGGCTATTTTGAGGGGCGTCGCCAGCCCTCGATGGCGCTTGAAGCGCACAATCCCCGGCACATCGCCCGGCTGTTCGAGAAAAGCCAGAGCCTGCTTGAGCGCAAGTTCGCGGAACTTAAGCAGAAAGGGATTGAAAAACGTCCGATCCGCGCCATCGTGGTCGGCACGCCGAATGTCGGCAAGAGCACCCTCATCAATCAGCTCATTCGTCGTCGGGCCGTCCAGGTCGCCGATACACCGAATCTGACCCGTCATCTGCAGACCGTCCGTCTGCACGATGATCTCGAGCTGCTGGACACCCCGGGGTTGTTGCTGCCGAAGTTCGACAAGGATGAACAGCTTTACAATCTGGGTCTCATCGGGGCTTTGAAGGATCATCTCGTCCCTCGCGACGAAGTGGTCATACATGGGTTCAAAGTTCTGTATGAGCAGTATCGTGAAGCTTTTGTCCAGCGTTATGACCTAAAACTGGACACATTCGACTCGCTGGAAATTTTCGAGCAGATCGGCCGACGCCTCGGCTGTCTTGACAAGGGCGGCACGATCGACTATGAGACGGTGATGGACAAGTTCCTACGGGATTTCCGTCACGGACGTTTCGGGGGAGTCTCCCTCGAGCGGATCGGGGGATGACGATGTACGAACGTGAACAGGCCCTGCAGGCGGCCGGATATCGCGTCGCCGGCTGCGACGAGGTCGGTAGAGGCCCTTTGGCCGGTCCCCTGGTCGCGGCCGCGGCGATGCTCCCCTTGAACCGACGCATTGAAGGGCTTGCGGATTCCAAGACTCTGGGAAAGGCCGCCCGTGAGCGCTTGAGCCGTGAAATCCTGGATGCTTGTGAAGTGGCCGTGTTCGTCCTTCCACCTGAGGAAGTCGACCGGCTGAATGTTCTCAGAGCCAGCCAGGTGGCGATGCTCCAAGCCATCGAGCGACTGGATTGTGACTACGTGCTATCCGATGCCCTCTCCCTTCCCACCGACCTGCCCCAGGAAGCCATCGTCAAGGGGGACGCGAAAAGTGCCTCGATCGCCGCGGCGAGCATCGTCGCGAAAGGTCATCGCGACCGGATCATGGCGGAGCTTTCGACGACCTACCCGGGCTATGGTTTCGAGCGGAACATGGGATATCCGACCCATGAACACTTGAAGGCGCTCGAGCGTCTCGGAGTGACGCCGGTCCACCGGCGTAGCTACGCCCCTGTGAAGCGCCAGATCGCTCGCCAGCAGACCCTTGCATTGGAGTGAATACGATGATCATCACAGTGGATGCATTGTTGGAAAAACCGCTCGTCGATGAGGTTATCGCTTTTCAGACCGACACGGTTTACGGCGTCGGATGCCGCATCGACAGCCGCAAGGGCGTCGAGCGGATCTACGAACTCAAGGGGCGTGACGACAGGAAGCCGCTTCCTGTGTTGTGCGCGGACATCGAGGACGCCCGCTCTTTAGTCCAAGACCCTAGTCAGCTCGAACCCTACGCCGCGCGTCACTGGCCCGGCGCTTTGACACTTGTTGTCAAGAAGAGCGAGGTTGTCGGCCCTCACGTGACACGCGGTGAGGATACCATCGGCGTGAGAGTGCCGGATGATGATCTCGCCCGACGCATCCTCCGTCACTTCGGGCCGATGGCGGTGACTAGTCTGAACCGGTCGCAGGAACCTTCCTGCCGGACCTTTGAACAGGCGAAAGCCTTTGCAGACCGTGTCGATTATCTCGTCGAGGGGGGCACGGCCAAGGGCGTCAGCTCGACGGTCTTTGATGTCGCCTCCAAGCGCGTTCTTCGTCCCGGGGAAGTCGACCCGGAAGGATAAAAGGGTTTTCAGGAAGCTCTCTTTGTTGTTTTTTGGCTTTGTTTTGATATAATGAGATAGGCGTTTTTTTCAGACGCCAAGGAGGGTTCGACGCGATGAAAGTACTACTTGGTGCGGACCATGCAGGTTTTGAATTGAAAGACCATATCAAGCAGCACCTCGAGGAGAAGACCGACATCGTTCTTGAAGACTACGGGACGCATTCCGGCAAGAGCTGTGATTACAACGATGTCGCCAAGCGTGTCGCGAAGGATGTCGCCAAGGGGAAAGCCGACCGTGGCATCCTGATCTGCGGCACCGGCATCGGCATGAGCATCCAGGCCAACAAGACAAAAGGCGTCCGTGCCGCGCATGTGCATGATGTCTTCACCGCAAAGGCCACACGTGAACATAATGACGCCAATGTGTTGACGATGGGCGGCAGAGTGCTGGGTGTGGACCTCGCGAAAATGATTGTGGATACATTCTTGAACACCGCGTTCTCCGGTGTGGAGCGTCACGCTCGCAGAGTCAAGAAATTCGAGAGCTGATCACGGCTCTCAGGAGCGGATTACATGTCCGACAGGCGGTATCTTCTGAAACTACTGGCGACGGCCACGAATTTTTTTGCCGAGGCGCTGGTCGCGATTGCGATTGGTTTTTTCCTCGGTGGTGCGCTGGACCGTCTGATCGGGACCGAGTTTCTATTCACGGCGATCTTCATGGTGATCGGAGCCGTCGCGGCTGTTCGGAATCTGATCGTCCGCGTCATGCGGCTGGGAGAGAGACAGGACAATGAGTGAAAAAGCGTATATAAAGACATTTCTATATGTATGGTTTTACATCCTGGGTGTCTCACTGATTGTTTTACTTGTCGGGGACGGTTTTGCGGCCGTCAGTTTCTTTCTGGGCGCGTTGGTCAACGTGATGCTCACCAGCCACAACTACCGCTCATCCATGCGGGCCGCCGAAGAGGACCCCGATCGGCTCCAGCGGGTGGCCGTCCGGAATATGATCTTTCGCTATCTCTTTTATGCCTTTATTCTGTTGTACGCCTTCATCAATGCGGATTTGAATCCGTATCTCACGTTTTTCGGTTTCCTCTCGTTCAAACTGACGATGCTAGCGGTGTATGCCTTTAGCTCCCGAAAGGAGGAGGACGCGGGATGATTGAATTCATCGAAGGGCTCAGTCCCTCTCTCAAAGCCTCGTTGATTGTCATCGGCGCCTTGATGGTCATTAGCGTCCTGATCGGGCGCCGTATCGAAAAGCTGGACCCGACCCGCCCCGTAAAAAGCCCTGTGGTTTATATGATTCTCGCCGTCGGGGCGCTGAACAACTTCATCAAGGAATTCTACGGAAAGAACTGGCGGCTGTTCGCGCCTGTGCTCTTTGCCGTGCTGCTGTATCTCGTCGCCGCCAACACTTCCAGCCTGCTGGGCCTTCAGCCGCCGCTTGCCAACATGTCGGTAGCGGTCTCCTTCAGCATCTTCGCCTTTGTGACCATCCAGGCCTCCGCGATAATCATCCGCAAGCCCAAGCGTCGGCTGAAGGATCTTTCAAGCCCCTCCGTGCTGCTGTTTCCAGTGAACCTGATCAGCGAATTCTCGGTGCCGTTCGCCATGGGTCTTCGTCTGTTCGGGAACCTGCTTTCGGGGGCGGTCATCGCGACCATCGTCGCCAACCTGCTCGGCATCCTAGGCGGGTGGCTCTCCCATATCATCGTCGTCCATCCAATCTTCAACATCGGGTTCGGACTGATCCAGGCATTCGTGTATTTCATGCTGCTGACCATTTTCCTCGCCATGGCCGTCGAGACGGAAGAAGAGGCCGCTTGATGAGTGGCGGGGCATCATATAAACTCTTAGCTCATAACAAGGAGGAAATGAAATGTTTGTATTGACAGAAATCGCCTTCAACGCGGACTTCATTCAAGGATTGGCCGCCTTCGGCGCCGGTGTCGCGATGATCGCCGGGTTCGGCGCCGGTATCGGACAGGGCTTCGCGGCCGGTAAAGCTGCCGAAGCTGTTGGAAGGCAGCCCGAGGCGAGCGGCAAGATCACGACCACGATGCTTGTCGGTCAGGCCATGGCCGAGACCACGGGTCTGTACGCTTTGATCATCGCGTTCGTACTTATTTTCGCTACCTGAGGTAGATAGGAGGCATCACCATGGAAGCTGTTGCAGAAGCCATCCGACGCCTCGTGGAAGTTGCGATCGACGTCTCTCCCACGGAGATTGTCATCCAGCTCGCTGCGACGGCGGCTTTGGTCGTCGTCGTCAAGGTCTTCCTCTGGGACAAGGTCACGGCTTTCCTGGACGCTCGTCGTGAAGCGGTGGATCATGAATTGAACGAGGCCACCGAGAAGCACGAGGACGCACAGTCCATGAAAAAAGAGGCGGAGCAGGAATTGGAAGAAGCCCGTCAAAAAGCCAAGGAAATTGTTGATGAGGCGAAATCCCGCGGGGAGGATACGCGCCGGGAAATCTTGGCCGAGGCGAAACAGGAAGCTGAACGCATCAAGAAAAACGCGCGTCAGGACTTAGACCGCGAGGTCGAAGTCGCCCGTCGCAATCTGCAGCGCGAGATTGTCGAGATCGCCGCTTTAATTAGCGAAAAGGCTGCAGGCGAGCAATTGAGCGACGCCACCTATGAACGCCTCCTCGACGAGGCGATTGAAGAGGTGCGCAAACATTGAGTGCCGTCGCCGAGCAATACGCGGTCGCGCTTTTTTCGCTGGCTCGGGAACAAGATGAGACCGAGCGTGTGGATGATGCGTTCACCCGTTTCGTCGAAGCATTCGATACTCAGGCGCGACGCTTCTTTCTTGACCCCCGCGTCGCCAAAAAAGAGAAGAAACGCGTCCTTGGCGAGCTGTCGCTGCATCCGCTGCTTCAGGATTTCCTCTTCGTGCTGGTCGACAACCGTCGCTTTGCAAATGTAGAGGACATCCTCGCGGAATACCGCCGGCTGAAGGCGGAGGAGAATCAGGAAATGCACGTTGTCGTCCGCAGCCGCCGTCCGCTGCAAAAAAGCCGGATCAAGGCGTTGAAAGAAGAGTTCGCTTCACGCTACAACCGTCGCGTCACCATCGAGAACCAAATCGATGAGGAGATTCTCGGCGGATTGCGTTTTGAATACGACGGCAAGGTCGTCGACAACACAATCAACAAGGCCTTCAAACAATTGAAAGGCCGTCTTACACATTAGGCAGGTGAGAGCATGAACAAAATCGAGGCTACTGAAATATCGAGCCTGATCAAAGAACAGATAGAGCGTTACAGCAAGGAGATCGAGACCGAACACGTCGGGACCGTCATCAATGTCGGTGACGGCATTGCCTTGGTGCATGGGCTCGATGAAGCGATGAGTGGTGAGCTGCTTGAATTCGAGGGCGGCGAATACGGCATGGTGCTCAACCTTGAGCGTCATCATGTCGGCGTGATCATCCTCGATGAATCGACCGGTATCAAGGAAGGTGACACGGTCAAGACGACCGGGCGGATTCTCGAGGTACCGGTCACTGAAGCGCTGCTTGGACGCGTCATCAATCCCCTTGGTTTCTCGATTGACGGACAGGGTCGTATCGAAGCCGAGGAGTATCGTCCCCTCGAGCAGAAAGCGCCCGGCGTCATGGCTCGCAAAGCTGTCGAGGAACCGCTGCAGACGGGCATCAAGGTGCTTGACGCCCTGGTCCCGATCGGGCGTGGGCAGCGCGAACTCATCATCGGCGACCGCAAGACCGGCAAGACCGCCATCGCTCTCGATACCATCATCAACCAGAAAGAAGAAGATGTCATCTGCATCTACGTGGCCATCGGTCAGAAGGAATCGACGGTCGCACAGGTGCATGAGACGTTGAAGCGTCACGGGGCGATGGACTATACCATCATTGTCAGCGCCAGCGCTTCCGAGCCGGCGCCGCTGCTTTATCTCGCACCCTATGCCGGCGTGACAATCGGTGAAAAGTTCATGGCCGAGGGCAAGAGCGTGCTGGTCGTCTATGATGACTTGAGCAAGCATGCGACCGCCTATCGTGAACTGAGCCTGCTGCTTCGCAGACCGCCCGGAAGAGAAGCTTTTCCGGGGGACGTGTTCTATCTGCATTCTCGCCTGCTGGAACGTGCCGCCAAGCTCAACGATGACCTCGGTGGCGGATCGATCACGGCCCTGCCGATTATCGAGACGCAGGCCGGGGATATCTCTGCCTACATCCCCACCAACGTCATCAGCATCACCGACGGGCAGATCTTCCTGCAGAGCGATCTGTTCCACCAGGGGGTTCGTCCCGCCATCAGCGCCGGGCTCAGTGTCTCGCGTGTCGGCGGAAGCGCCCAGATCAAGGCGATCAAGAAAGTATCCGGCACTCTGCGGCTTGATCTCGCCTCCTACCGGGAACTCGAGGCCTTCACCCAGTTCGGTTCGGACCTCGACGAGGCGACCCAGAAAAAGCTGGAACGCGGCAAGCGGACCGTCGAAGTACTCAAACAGGGGCTGCATGAAGTCCTGCCGGTCAACAAGCAGGTCATCAGCATCTACGCCCTGACTCGCGGCTTCCTCGACGACATCAAGGTCGAGGACATCCGTCGTTTTGAACAGGGGCTGCATGAATATTTCGACCGCGACGAGGAAGGCCAACGACTCCTGCAGCACATCAAGGAAGAAAAGACGCTGCCGGAGAAGGAAGCCCTCGACGCTGTGATTGAAAAATACAAACAAAGTTTCGCCTGAGGGGGTGTGAACGTTGGCATCGATGCGGGATTTGAAAAAACGGATGCAGGCAACACAGAAGACGCAGCAGATCACGAAGGCGATGCACATGGTGAGTGCGGCCAAGCTTAAAAAGGCCGAGCGTGCCATCGTTGCCTTCCGGCCGTTGACGAAAAAGCTCAAGGTCGTCCTCTCAAGGGTGCTGAGCAGCGATAGGGATCTCGGACACCCCATCCTCAGCGGGCGAGAGACCCATCAGACCGTATACATCCTCGTCTCGAGCGACAGAGGTCTTGCCGGCGCCTTCAACAACCGACTGTTCAAGGCATTCGAAGCGCACATCGAACAAGCGCACGACTCGAAAGATGAATTCCTTGTCGCGGCGCTTGGGTACAAGGCACATCGTTTCGCGCAGCGAAGAAAATACAGGTTGCTGCATCGAGACGTGATTCCGATGCGTGACGATGTACAGTTCGTCGACTTTCAAAGCATTACGGATACATTCCTTACCGGATACTTCTCCGGCGCCTACGACAAGATCGACGTCTTCTATAACCATTTCATCAACACGCTCAATCAGGAAATCAAGCACCGGACGCTCGTCCCCCTTGAAGACAGCCAGTTTCTCGAGGCGGAGGACGACGATGCACCCTACAACCGGCTCTATTATTATGAACCCAATGCCAGACAAGTTCTCTACCAGCTGCTTCCGATGTATGTCGAACATCTGCTTTACGGCATGATTCTTGAATCGAAGGCAAGCGAGCACGCCTCGAGGATGACGGCGATGCAGAATGCGACGGACAATGCGGAAGAAGTCATCAACGAGCTCAACTTGAAATACAACCGGGCCCGCCAGGATGCCATCACCCGCGAACTCACCGACATCATCGGCGGGGCCGAAGCGGTGAAATGAGGAGGATACCGATGAACAAAGGCAGAGTCACGCAAGTCATGGGGCCCGTGGTTGATGTAGCTTTCGAGGAGCAGCTGCCCGAAATCAACCACGCCCTCAACATAAAACATGAGGATCAGAAGGTCGGGGTTAAGATCGACCTTACCCTGGAAGTCTCCCGACACCTCGGCGACAACATCGTCCGCACCATCGCGATGGATTCGACGGACGGCCTTAAACGAGGCATGGAAGTCATCGACCAGGGCCGCCCGATCAGCGTCCCCGTCGGCCAGAAGACCCTGGGAAGAATCTTCAACGTTCTCGGCGATACCATCGATGACAAGGAGCCTATCGACGAAGACGTCTCCCGCATGCCCATCCACCGTCCTTCCCCGAAGCTGGATGAAATCAGCAGCGAAACCGAGATTCTTGAAACCGGCATCAAGGTCGTCGACCTTCTCGCGCCCTATGTCAAAGGCGGGAAGGTCGGGCTCTTCGGAGGAGCCGGCGTCGGTAAGACGGTCCTCATTCAGGAGCTGATCAACAACATCGCGCAGGAGCACGGCGGCATCAGCGTCTTCTCCGGAGTCGGCGAACGCACCCGCGAAGGGAACGACCTATACTTCGAGATGAAGGACTCCGGCGTCCTTGATAAGACGGCTCTCGTCTTCGGCCAGATGAACGAACCCCCGGGCGCTCGTCTGCGGGTGGGTCTGACCGGTCTCACGCTCGCCGAGCATTTCCGGGATGAAGAGAAACAGGACGTCCTCCTCTTCATCGACAACATCTACCGCTTCACGCAGGCCGGTAGCGAAGTATCCGCCCTGCTCGGCCGCATGCCGTCGGCGGTCGGCTATCAGCCGACGCTGGCGACCGAGATGGGACAGCTCCAGGAACGCATCACCTCGACCCGGGAAGGATCGATCACTTCCATCCAGGCCATCTATGTCCCGGCGGACGACTACACCGACCCGGCCCCGGCGACGACTTTCACCCACCTGGACGCCACCACGAACCTCAGCCGGAAAATCAGCGAGGAGGGCATCTATCCTGCGGTCGACCCGCTCGGGTCCACCTCGCGCGCGCTTGGACCCGACATCGTGGGCGAGGAGCACTATCAGGTCGCCCGCGAAGTCCAGCGGACCATCCAGCGTTACAATGAACTGTTGGACATCATCGCCATCCTCGGCATGGATGAACTCAGCGAAGAGGACAAGCTCGTCGTGCATCGCGCACGCAGACTGCGTCTGTTCCTCTCGCAGAACTTCCACGTGGCCGAACAGTTCACCGGCCAGCCGGGCTCTTATGTGCCCATCGAGGAGACTATCAAAGGCTTCAAGGGCATCCTTGACGGGCAATACGACGACATTCCCGAAGATGCCTTCCGCCTTGTCGGCAGCATCGACGAGGTTGTCAAGAAAGCCGAATCCATGGAGTAGGTGATCCCATGCAGACCATTGTCATCACACCCAGCGGCGAGCTCTTCAACGAAGAGGTCGACTATGTGGTCGTCAGCTCCGAGCGGACCGGCGAATTCGAGGTTCTCGATAACCATGCGCCGCTGATCTCGGCGATCGACGTCGGTTATCTCAAGTTGGTCAGAGGCGACGAGGTCCTTTTCGCCGTCGTCATCAACGGCGCGTTCGAGCAACGCGACAGCGTCGTCCACGTGCTTGCACAGGAGGCGCATGTCGGTCTGGACAAGCAGAATGCGCTGGACCACTTGAACGCCGTGCGGAAGGAACGTTTAGAAGAGAACCGCCGCCGTACGCGGGACTTCCTCAAGGCTGAGCGGGAGCTCAAGGAGAACATCCGCGAGGCCCGGGCCTCGAAGACTTGATCGAACAAGCAAAGCGGTTGAGTCCTTATCTGTATGTGTTATAATTATTAAAGAAAACAACTTAAGGAGGGAACCGAAACATGGAAAAGCAAAAGAAACTGATGAATCAATACGTCGCGGACCTTGCCGTGCTCAACGTCAAGTTCCACAACCTGCACTGGAATGTCACCGGTGAGATTTTCAAGCCTGTGCATGAATACCTGGAAGAGCTCTACGACGAGCTTTTCGAGTACTACGACGAGGTCGCTGAACGGTTGAAGATGCTCGGCGAATTCCCGCTCGCTTCCATGCGCAGCTATCTCGAGGCGACCAACGTCGAGGAGCTCACGGACCGCGACTATCCCTATGAAGAGGCCTACAAGATTGTCAAGGACGACATCGAAAGCCTCCGCGAACGCGTGACCGAGATTCGCAACCTCGCCGATGACAACGGCGATTTCGGCACGGTGGCCATGCTGGAAGATCAGATCGCGGAATTCGACAAGCAGATCTGGTTCCTCGAGCAGACCGTCAAGTAAAGCGATGTGAAACACCCTCCTGGCGAGGGTGTTTTTCTTCTCAAGGAAGTGATAAAGTGCACACGACCCTTCTGCAGTCCACCGACTCGACGAATGATTACATCAAACGCAACCTGGATCGGTTGAGTCCTCCACATCTCGTCCGGGCCCACTATCAGACCGCCGGCCGCGGCCGAAGGGAGAGAGGCTGGCAGAGCGCAAGCGGGTTGAATTTTCTCGGTTCCTTCCTGCTTGAAGCCCAAAAGTCCGATCAGCAGGCGCTGATGGCCGGTGCGCTCGCCCTCCTCGATACGCTTGCAGAATATGGCATTCACGCCTCTATCAAGCTGCCCAACGATATTCTCTACAAGGGCGGCAAGCTCGCGGGCATCCTCATCGAGAACCTCCAAGGCCTAAGCCGGACCGTGATGGGCATCGGCCTGAATGTCAACGAGACCTTCGAGGAAACTCAAACCACGTCCATCCGGGAATGGACCCATCGCACCCATGATATCGGCGCGCTGGCCGGCCGGCTTTTTAGGGCGGTGCTGCGAAGATTCCATCAACCCACGGAAAAGCTTTTTCCCATTTTCAAGGAAGCGCTTGACCTGCACTCGGGACGAGTTCTCTACCGGGGCAGGGTTGTCAATGTTGCGTCTCTCACCGACGATTTTCGTTGCGTTCTTGAAGACGGACGCGTGGTGGATTGCGGCCGCTTGACTTTCGAGCGTGGTTGGTGAGGCGTCGACGAGCAAACTAAAGTTTCGCATGCAAACAGAAGCCAATCCAGCCGGCCCCGTTTATGGAAATCCATTCAACGAAACCCGCAAACGCTTTTTTAAGACGTTTGCGGGTTTTCTAACGATAGAAGTGAAGAAAGAAACACATGAATGCAGGCACATATTAATTTGTGTACGGATGCATGCCGTCGGTTGCATTATGTTTGAATATCAAAAGACCTTGACACCCCATCCCCCCGACTTTATAATGGCATTCAAAGGAGGTAATGCATATGTTCGAGAAAGTGCGAGACATCATTGCAGAAGAACTGGACGTCGATAAAACTGAAGTGACCGAGGAGGCCAACATCCTCGATGACCTTGGGGCGGATTCCCTCGATGTCGTCGAACTGGTGATGTCTCTTGAAGAGGCGTTCGATATCAAAGTTCCCGATGACGATGCGCAGAAGCTACGGACGGTCGGCGACGTCGTGGCATATTTGCAGGAACGCCAGTGAGCTTCGCTTTTCATCTGCGAAGTTCTTTTCCACTTATCCAGGGGAGGCGATCATCTTGAATAATCGTCAATTGAAGACGCTCATCCGTATATTCGAAACCTCGGAGCTGACTCGTTTAAGGGTTGAACGAGAAGATGCGACCGTCGAGCTTCGCAAAGAGGCTTCAAAGCCTGCGCCTGTGAAGCGGAACGCGTCTGAAGATGTTTCTGTCCAGTGCGCGGGCGAGACTGAAGGGCGGCATGTTGAAGCGGAGCCGCAACCACAAAAACCCTCCCGGGAGACCACCCCTGTGAAAGCGCCTCTGGTGGGGACTTTCTATGAAGCGCCGGCTCCCGACCAGCCCCCCTTCGTCCAGGAAGGACAGACCATCAAGCAAGGCGAGACGCTGTGCATCGTGGAGGCGATGAAGGTCATGAACGAGATTCCCGCGCCTTGTGATGGGACGGTTTCAACCATACACGCTTCCAACGGCGAACTAGTTGAATTCGATCAGCTCCTCATGGAGATTGAATGATGGTTAAAAAAGTGCTGGTGGCGAACCGGGGTGAAGTCGCGGTCCGCATTATCCGCGCCTGTCGGGCGATGGAGATCGAGACGGTCGCCATCTACAGCGCGGCGGATGCGGACGAGCTGCACGTGCACCTGGCCGATGACGCTGTGTGTGTGGGAGGAGCGGCCGCCCAGGGTTCCTATTTGAACATGGAGAATATCCTGAGCGCCGCCCTCAACACCGGCTGCGAGGCCATTCATCCCGGATACGGATTTCTAAGCGAGAACAGCCGGTTCGTCAAGCTGTGCGAATCGGTCTGGCTGACGTTTGTCGGCCCTTCCGCCGAGGTCATCGCCAAGATGGGGGACAAGTCCACCGCGAAAAAACTGATGAAAGCCGCCGGTGTGCCCCTCGTGCCGGGGAGCGCCGAAGAAGTCGAGCTCGAGGAAGGAAAGCAGCTCGCTGAATCCATCGGCTTCCCGGTGCTGATCAAGGCCAGTGCCGGCGGTGGCGGGCGCGGGATGCGCATCGTCCGCAAGGTTGAAGATTTTGAATCCGCATTTCAGGCCGCACGCTATGAAGCCGAGGCCGCCTTCGGTCATGGAGGCGTCTACCTCGAAAAATACGTAGAGAACCCGCGTCACATCGAGGTGCAGATTCTCGCGGATGAATATGGCAACACTCTGCATCTGGGCGAACGGGACTGCAGCATCCAGCGCCGGAACCAGAAAATCATTGAAGAAGCGCCCGCTATCCTGCCCGATGCTCTCAAGGAACGCATGTACGAGGCTGCTATCCGGGCCGCGACGCATGTCGGATACACGAATGCGGGGACCGTGGAGTTCATCGTCGAGGGCGAATCCTTCTATTTCATCGAGATGAATACCCGCCTGCAGGTCGAACACCCCGTCACCGAAGCCATCACGGGTGTCGATCTGGTCCGCGAGCAACTGCGTATCGCCTCCGGTGAAAGCCTTGCCTTCGACCAGGAGGCTGTCACTTTCAACGGACACGCCATCGAGGCGCGCATCAACGCCGAGGAACCGCGGGAGAAATTCCGTCCCGCACCCGGGCGTGTGTCTTTTCTGCATCTTCCGCAAGGCCCCGGCATCCGTTTCGATTCCTTGCTGTACACGGATGGGGACATCCAGCCGCATTACGATTCCATGGTCGGAAAGCTCATCGTCCGTGGAGACGACCGTGCGGATGCAATCCAGCGCATGAGCTCGGCGCTGGATGAGCTGATTATCGCCGGCGAAGGGGTGCTAAGGACCAACCGGCCGTTCCTTTCCATGTTGATGCTGCAGCGTGAGTTCAAGGATAACGAGATCGACACGGGATTTGTCGAACGGCATCTTGAAAGGCTGTTAAGCTATGAGAGCTGAAGAAGGCCAGAAACGGAGACTGATGAAACAGGCGTTTGAAGCACGGCGCCGTTTTCGTGCACGCCATCGCACTTATCGGGGCGAAACCTCGCCACTCAAGCATGTCGGGGTTCCCGAAGGGCTCTACGAGAAGTGCAAGAGATGCAGAGAACGTTTTGTCAAGGACGATATCCTCGAGAACAAGATGGTCTGCCCCTCCTGCGACAGTCATTTTCGCCTGCGTGCAATCGACAGGCTGAACATGACCGTTGATGAGGGGACCTTCATCGAAAAAGGTCTTGGTTATATTTCCCTGAATCCTCTGTTCCAGGAGGATTATGAACAGAAACTTGCCGAGAACCGTGAACGGACGGGAGCTGACGAAGCTTTTATTTATGGTTACGGCGAGATCAAGGGCATTCCTTGCGTTCTCGGTGTGCTCGACAGCCACTTCATGATGGGAAGCATGGGCAGCGTGGTCGGGGAGAAGGTCGTCAAGAGTGTGGAATACGCCCTTGTCCGCCGGCTGCCGCTGGTGCTCTTCATCGCTTCCGGCGGCGCCCGCATGCAGGAGGGCATCTACAGCCTGATGCAGATGGCCAAGACCGCCGGCGCCATTCAGAAGCTCAACCAGCAGGACCTGCTCTACATCAGTATTCTCACCCATCCCACTACCGGCGGTGTCAGCGCCTCTTTTGCCTCGCTCGGGGATATCATCCTGGCCGAACCGGAAGCGTTGATCGGGTTTGCCGGCCCCCGCGTGATCAAGCAGACCATCAAACAAGAGCTGCCTGAAGGCTTTCAGTCCGCAGAGTTCCTGCTCGAGAAGGGCATGCTGGATAAGATTGTACACCGCCATGCGATGAAGGATACGCTGTATCGGCTGCTTTATCTTCACGAGAAAGGAGCCCGGCTCTGATGGATATATTGGAGAAGGAGAAGCGGCTTGACGCACTTGAGGAGAAACTCGCGCAACTCGAAGACGACAGCGCCATCCAGGATCTCCGGATTGAAATCGAAGATTATAAAAGACAAACAATGCAAAACCTCACCGCCTGGGATCGGGTCCTTCTCGCCCGGCATAAGCGGCGACCGACTGCCAGGGATGTTATCGACAATGTCTTCAACACTTTCGTTGAACTGCATGGTGACCGCCTCTATGCGGATGACAAGGCCGTGATCGGCGGTATTGCCGAAATTGAACATCAAGTGGTCACCGTCATCGGCGAGCAGAAGGGAAGGAACACCGAGGAAAATATTGAAAGGAATTTCGGCATGCCGCATCCGGAAGGATATCGCAAAGCTCGTCGACTCATGCGGCAGGCCGCCAAGTTCAAGCGGCCCATCGTCACCCTCATCGACACGCCCGGTGCCTTCCCCGGCATCGGGGCGGAGTCGCGCGGCCAGAGCCATGCAATTGCGGAGAATCTTTACGAGATGAGCAACCTCGGCGTCCCGATCATTTCCCTGGTCATCGGTGAAGGCGGCAGCGGCGGCGCGCTGGCCATCGGTGGCGCGAATCAGCTATACATGCTCGAAAACAGCATCTTCTCAATCCTGAGCCCGGAAGGTTATGCCAGCATCCTCTGGAAGGATGCCTCGCTGGCCGAGCAGGCCGCCGAAGTCATGAAACTCACCAGCTACGACCTTAGAGAGTTCGATCTTCTCGAAGGGATTCTCGAGGAGCCCGCCGGTGGTTTCCAACGGGACCCGAAGCCGGTCTATCGCGACATTCGGACGACGTTGGTGCAGTCTCTTGCGCATCTTTCGCAGAAAAGCCCCTTCGAGATCAAGACCGGCCGCTACGCCAAATACCGAAACATGGGTTTCTTCCAGCGTTTCAACTATGAGAACCTGAAAGGGATGGTCTGATGAATCACACAACCATTACCGGCACAGGCTCCTATGTGCCGGACAACTTCATACCCAACGAGACGTTCGAGCAGCTCGTCGAGACATCCGATGAATGGATACGGACACGGACCGGCATCGAACGCCGTCCGATCACAAAGAGCGAGAACACCTCCGATCTGGCTTACGAGGCTTCCTTGAAGGCCTTGGAAGCATCCAAAACGGATGTCGCAGAGCTCGATCTGATCGTGGTCGCGACTGTCTCCGCCGATTATTTTTTCCCGGGAGTGGCGCAGCTGTTGCAACGCAGGCTCGGCTGCGGCGCGATCACAGCTTTTGATGTCAACGCTGCCTGCTCAGGGTTCATCTATGCCCTGGAAGTGGCCGATGCGATGCTGCAGAAGCAGAACCGTCGACGGGCGCTGGTTGTCGGTGCGGAGACCCTGAGCAAGTTCACGGACTACACCGACCGCAACACCTGCGTTCTGTTCGGGGATGCGGCCGGGGCCGTTGTGCTCGAGCGTTCAAACAAACCCGGTATCGAACAGATCGTCACCCATACGCAGGGCGACCTGGAAGGCTACCTGCGGATGGAGAGTTATCCCCTCAAGGAGAACTTCCAGACCGTGGAATCGAAGCGCCCCTTCATCCGGATGAACGGTAAGGAGATTTTTCGTTTCGCCACTTCCGTGATCCCCAGGACGATTGACGAGCTTCTCTCTGCAAGCGGTCGTGAAATCAGTGAGCTTGACTACGTCATCGCCCATCAGGCGAATAAACGCATTATCGACAAGGCCGCGAAGGCGATCAACATGCCCAAGGAGCGGATGTACATCAACATCGGCGATTACGGCAACACATCGGCCGCGAGCGTTCCGCTCGCTTTAGACGAGGCGGTGCGCGGGAAACACATCTCCCCGGGTGATGTCTTCGCGCTTGTAGCGTTTGGCGCCGGCTTGACATGGGGTGGCGCCCTCATTCAGTATTAGGTTGCGGCCCACATAGCGGCTCATTAATAAAAGAACAACAAATCTGCATGCAGGAACGGAGGAGTTCAGATGAAACTCGCTTTCCTCTTTCCCGGCCAGGGGTCACAGACCCCCGGCATGGGAAAGCAATTATACGACCATTATCCAGCCGTGCAGCAAACCTTTCAGCGGGCTGAAAAGCAGCTGCAGAAATCTTTGAAGCCGCTTGTCTTCGAAGGAAAGGGCGACTTGCACGCAACGCGTAACGCCCAGATTGCACTCTTTGTCGTCGGCGCGGCGATCCGGGATCTTTTCAACCAGCAGGGGATTTTCGCGGAAGGGGCCGCCGGTCTTTCCCTCGGCGAGCTCACCGCGTGCTACGACCGTGGGGTCTTCTCCTTGGAGACCGCGCTCGAGGTCGTCGCGTCCCGTGCTGAGATTATGGACCAGATCAGCCGCAAGCATCCCGGCGGCATGCTCGCGGTGCTCGGCGACCACCAGCGGGCGGAGCGCCTCGCGGAGGATTATGAGGATGTCTTCGTCTCGAATTACAATCTGCCCAAGCAGACGGTCGTCGCCGGCAGTTTCAGCAACATCGACGCCTACGCGGAGGCTGCGCGCCATGCCAATCTCAAGGTCCGCCCTCTCAAGACAAGCGGCGCCTTCCACACGCCGTTCATGAGCGAAGCGGCCTCGCGCTTCCGCGATGTGCTTGCCAAGCATCCTCCGATGACTCCTCAGGGAGCGCTCTATTCAAACACCACCGCCGCTCTTCATGAGGCGCCCATCGCGGAGACGTTGGTTGAGCAGGTCCGTCGGCCCGTCCGCTTCTTCCGCATGGTCGAGCGGATGATTGAAGATGGGTTTGACACGTTCGTCGAACTCGGACCGGGCGGTGTGCAGACCAACTTCATCAAAAAGATAGACCGCAGCGTCACTACCTATTCCGTTTACGATGTGGATTCGTTCAAGCAGACGCTTGCGGAACTTAAAGGAGGAGAGCAACATGCATGAAAACCGCAGAAGGGTCGTCATTGTCACCGGGGCTTCCAAAGGCATCGGCAAAGCCATTGCAAAGACTTTCGGGGCCAACGGCGACGCGGTCGTCGTCAATTATCTCGAAAACCCCGAGAACGCCGAACGTGTCGTCGAGGAGATCCGCGAGTCCGGGGGGGAAGGATTGGCTATTCAAGCCGACGTCTCCGACTTCGAGGCCACGGAAGCGCTCGTGAAACAGACGCTGGAGACGTTCGGTCGCGTCGATGTCCTGATCAACAATTCCGGCATCAACCGCGACAATTTGATGCTGCGTATGAAGGAAGCAGACTTCGACAGCGTGCTCGATGTGAACCTCAAAGGCGCCTGGAACATGATCAAGCACGTGACACGGCCGATGTTCAAGCAGAACTATGGCCGCATCATCAATATCTCCAGCGTCGTCGGGCTGATCGGCAATCCGGGCCAGGCGAACTACGTCGCCTCGAAAGCCGGTCTGATCGGACTCACGAAATCGCTGGCCAAGGAGTACGGCAAGAAGCAGGTGACCATCAACGCCATTGCTCCGGGCTTCATCGAGACCCAGATGACAAAGGAGCTCTCCGAGGAGATTCGAAAGACGTATCTCGAGCAGATTCCTCTTGGACACTTCGGCAGTCCCGATGATGTTGCCAGGGCCGCTTTATTCCTTGCGAGCGAGGATGCCGGCTACATCAGCGGCCAGACGCTCGGTGTCAACGGGGGGATGTTCGGATGAGTCGACGCGTCGTGGTGACAGGCCTCGGGACCATCAACCCCCTGGGTCCCTCCGTGGACGCTTCCTGGCAGGCCGCCAAGGAAGGGGCGAACGGCATCGGCGAGATCAGCCGCTTCGACCCCTCCGAGATCGGCGTCAAGATTGCCGGGGAGGTCCGGAATTTCGATTTCGCCGAGCATTTCGGCAAGAAACGGGTCAGACGACTGGACCGGTTCGTGCTGTTCGCTTTGAAGTCCGCCGAGGAGGCGGTGACAGACGCCAAGCTGGACATGGATACCCTCGACCCGACGCGCGGCGGCGTCTTCTTCGGCAGCGGCATCGGCGGTCTGGAGACGATCGCCGACCAGGAGGACAAAGCCAGAAGCCGAGGGTATCATCGCATCTCGCCGTTCTTCATCCCGATGTCCATCATCAACCTCGCCGCCGGCAACATCGCCATCGAGCACGGCTTGAAAGGCAAGGCCACCGCCAGCGTGACGGCCTGTGCCAGTGCGACCAATTCCATCGGGGACGCCTTCCGCGAAATCCGCGAAGGATACCTAGACTTTGCCATCGCCGGCGGCAGCGAAGCGAGCATCACGCCGCTTGGGTTGTCGGGTTTCAAGGTTATGCAGGCGCTCTCCGCAGAGGATGACCCGCATACCGCCTCGCGCCCCTTCGATCGCAACCGTGATGGATTCGTCATGGGCGAGGGCGGCGCCGCGCTGGTTCTCGAATCCTACGAGCACGCCCGCGCCCGCGGAGCGACCATCCATGCCGAGCTTGCCGGCTACGGCTCGACGTGCGACGCCTACCATATCACCGCGCCCGATAGCGAAGGCGCTGGCGCCTACCGCTGCATGGAGCAGGCCTTGAAGGATGCGGACCTTTCCGTATCGGACATCGGCTATATCAACGCGCACGGAACCTCCACCCCCCTCAACGACCAGATCGAGAGCGAAGCCATCCGGAGCCTCTTCGGAGCCCATGCCGACAACCTCGCGGTCAGTTCGAACAAGTCGCAGGTCGGCCACCTGCTCGGCGCATCCGGCGCCGTTGAAAGTCTGTTCACGGTCCTGACTCTGCGGGAAGGATTCGTACTGCCGACGTTGAATCTCCAAAAGCCGGGGGAAGGCTGCGATCTGGACTACGTTCCCGGAAAAGGGCGCCCAAGCAGCGCCGAAGCCGCTTTGACGAATTCCTTCGGCTTCGGCGGACACAACGCCACACTCGTATTCAAGAAATGGAGGCCTTGAACATGGAAACCCTACTGGACAGCCAGCAGATTCAAGAGATTATTCCGCACCGCCATCCGTTCCTGCTCATCGACCGGGTCGTCGAGCTCGAGGAGGGTCAGCGCATCAAGGCGCTCAAGCTCGTCACGGCTTCGGAACCCCACTTTGCCGGTCATTTCCCGGAGAACCCCGTTATGCCCGGGGTGCTGATTATCGAGGCGCTTGCCCAGGCTGGTGCCGTCGCCGTGCTCAAGCAACCACAATACCAAGGTCGCACCGCCTACTTCGCCGGCCTTGACAAGTGTCGCTTCAAGCGCAAAGTGGTGCCCGGCGACACCCTGGAGCTCCACGTCGAGATTCTCAAGATGCGCCGAAACATCGGCAAAGGCCATGCCGAGGCCCGGGTGGACGGCGAGCTCGCCGCAACCGCCGAGATTACCTTCGCCATCGACGACTGAGACAGGGTTCAATGGATGAAAAAGGCGGCCCCTTTTCCGGGCCGCCTTTCTTGTCCCTACCGCATGCCGGTGCTGCCGAAGCCGCCGTTTCGCCTGCCCTGCGCCACGTCGGCATCGATGGTCAGGTAGCGCTCGAAGATGCCTTGTGCGATGCGAGTCCCGGCTTCGAGCGTGACGGTCTCGGTGCCGAAGTTGTAAAGTTGGATGAAGATAGCGCCGTCATTATCCGGGTTTTCATAATAATCCGCATCAATGATGCCCACGCCGTTGGGGATGGTCAGCGTGAAAGCCTTCGGCAGGGAGCTCCTCGGGTAGATTTTGAGCACTTCGTCCTGCTTCATGTAGGCCTTGATGCCGGTCTCGGCGAGCCGGATCTCCCCGGGCGGGACACTCAAGCTTCTGCAGAGCGAGAAGTCATAGCCCGCGCTGCTCGTTGTCGAGCGAGCCGGCAGCTTGACCTCCGTGTTTTTGTATCCATCGGCGATTTCAAACCCTCGCATATAGACCGTCCTTTCCAGCATGCTGCTGTCTTAGAATAGATAATCGAAGAAATAGGCAACGGCGGAACGCAGCCGGAGGGAGACCATGCGGCGGAAGGAGGGTTCGAGCGCTTCCGTCTCGCCATCCTCGATGAGCGTGCCGTCCGTGTCGACCTCGAGACTTTGTTCGAGGTAATAATCCAGGGTCTCGTCAAGCTCGGCGCTGAATTCCTCCGAATAGACGACAATCATGTTCTCGGTGCTCAAAAAGGTGCTTCTCGGATCGACGTTGAAGGCGCCGATCACACTCAGATCATCGCCGAAACGCATGGTCTTCGCATGCAGGCTCGAACGACTCTGGAATTCATACAGCGTGGTGTGTTCGACCAGCGTGTCCCGATCAAGCAGATAAGCGCCCCTGGCCCAGGCGTTGGGGCTCTCGGCGATGTTGTTGGTGAGCACGGTGATGTTGTGGCCCTCCGGTTTTGGCAGATAGGGGACCATCGCCTCTGAAAAGATGAAATACGGGGATTGGATGAACCATTCGTCTTCATCCGCGGCCAGTTCGCTCAGGGTCTTGAGGACGGATGGGTATTTCATTCCGCGATGGATGGGGTTATGGATGAAGCTGGCTCGTTCAACCGTGATCGCGTCTTCATGTATGATGTTCATCGCCGTCTTGACACCGTAATCCTTGTGGAAGCTTTCGTAGGACGCCTTAAGCTCGGACTGGAAAACATCCGGGTCGGCTTGCCGGATACCCCGGTAGTCCCGGGTGTAGTTACTTTCGTAGAGTTTCTCGTAATAGGCGCGCATGTCCTTGATGGTGCCGTGCCCGTCTTCCTCGCCGAAGATGAGGATGTCCCGGTCGTAGGTGGCTTCCTCGCCTTCGCTGAGGAAATAACGGTCATCCATGTTCCGTCCGCCGCTGGTGGCGTATTGTTCGTCGATGATGAACATCTTGTCGTGCAGGCGGTTGTTGATGGTGTGGGGGAGGAAGGGATTGAACGGTTCATAGAGTCGAATCGAGACGTTCTCGTGTTCTCTGAGTGCGTCTAGATAAGGATTGCCTGTGATGTTGGCGATGAACGTCACACCGTCAATCAGGAAGCGGACTTCGACACCCCTGTCGGCAGCGTCGAGTATCGCGCCGAAAAGAATCCTCTTAGTCTCGCTGTCGAAAGCCGAAAACGTCGAGATGTCGATGGTCTCTTCAGCCTCTTCGAGTAAAGCGACCCGGCTTTCAAGCGAGAAAAGCCGGTCATCGAGTATATAGGCATAGGTGGTCTCATCGCTTGGCGAGCGGATTTCCTCGGAGTCGAAGGAAACGGTCTCCGGGGCGATCATGAATCCGGTTCCGAAAGGCAGAACGGCGAATATGAATAGATATCCCACCGCAAAGTATACGAGGAACAACGCCGCTTTCAGCAGGGAGGTCTTACGCACCACGGACCACCCCCTTTCCAAGGGTCTAAGGGAATTATATCACAGTCCTGGCGGCTGTGGAACACATCCGGGCGGGAGGGACATGAATGCACTTGACTTTCCCCCTCGGGTGATATAGACTGAACTTAGAAACGCATAGGCCTGTAGGTCCGATATAACAGGGAACCGGGTGCGAATCCCGGGCTGTCCCAGCAACCGTGAGACGGACGACCTGCGCACTTTGCCACTGCGAGAGCGGGAAGGCGCGCACAGTAGGAGGATGTCGAGCCGGTAGACCTACCTGCAGGCCATCGGGAACCACGCTCCTGGGTTTGAGCGCTGGCGTGAATGTTTCGTCGATGCTACGGGAGTAGTGTCGCTCGACTTTCCGTCAAGCCATCCAGGAGTGGGATGGCTTTTTATTTGGATACCCTTTTACAGGAGGCTTTACATGACACTCAGGTTCATTGCATTGGCATTGTTCTTGCTACCGCTCGCAGGCTGTGCTGGCGACACAGCGGAAGTGACGGTGGATATCGAGGGCGAGACACACACACATGCTATCGAGACAGAAGACACGCTTTATGACCTGCTGGATCGCCACCATGATCTAGAGGTGGATACGACGGAGCACGGGGTGATGCTGCAAGGCGTGGATGATTTATCGGCAACGCTTCCCGGCTCTTTCATCCATATCTCGGGTCCTGACGGTGAAGATGTGCAGGCTGGCATCGAGGAACTCGAGCTTGAAGCCGGCGACTATTATACCTTCAGTCTAGATTGGTACGACGAAGATGCCGAGCGGCTGGCCGCAGCCATCGAGGAACTTCGCAACGCGGGCAAGGAGACGTTTGTTGATGCCGGAGATTTTTATGCCTTGATGGCCATGGAGCATGACCACACCGACGTTGACTTCGATATGGATGCACTAGCCGGGGAAGGTGTATACGGGCTGGCGCGCGAAATCCTCCTTGCCGACATATGGGGCGAAGACGTTTCTGAACGCATCGATGAGCTCGAGACGGATTATAGTTTCGACCATCCATATACCGCCTCGCTGCAAGCAGCGGCACTTGCGGTTGCCGAAGGCGATGAACAGCTTATCGCTAGCTACCTTGAAGACCTCGAGGCCCGCATGCCTCTCGAAGACGATCTGGATTCGGCGGCCCATGCTTATCTAGCGCTGCAGCTGATCGACCACGACACCGACTTCGAGGAGCAGCTGCTGGATACGCTCGAGGCGAATCTTCATGAACATCCCTACGGCAACAACGCCGCGACCTATGCCTGGATGACCATGGCATATGTCGCCGCCGGCCGCGACGTCTTCGGCCCCGAAAACGGCGAGTCCCCGCTTGAGGCGCTGCTTGATCTGCAGTCCGAAGAAGGTTTGTTCTACTTTGCTGCCGATGACGACGAAACGGACTCGCAGTTCGCTTCGCCCCAGGCTTATCTTGCGCTTGTGACGGCCTTGCGCTCGATAGAGGAAGAAACGCCGCATCCTTATCGGACGGGAAGTCCTTGAAAACGCGCGCCAAGATACTTTTGAGCGTACTGCTCATCCTGGCCGCCTCATTCTCGATGATTCATTTCACGCCGCTTGGCGGAGATGTCTACGGCGAAGTACGCCTTGAGGTCATCGATGGCGATGAGGAGACGGTTATCGATGAGCACCACCGCTTTTATGGGCGGACGAGCCTCTATCGCCTGCTGGTTGAGAACTACGAGATTGATTATCGTGAGGACTTTTCCAAAGTGCTGTTGTCCATCGAAACGATTGAGACCGATTTCCAGAACAATTTCCTGAAGATCAAGGTGGACGGGGAGCCTGCGGACTACGGGATGGAGGGCGTCTATCTCGAGGATGGCGCCGAATACACCCTGAAAGTTGTCGAAGTTGATTGAGAGGTGAGTCGATGCCGCTGAGACGGATGATTTTCCTGGCCATGTCGGTGACCATCCTGTTCGTCCAGGAACAGCTTCTGGTCGTGCTGGCGAATGTGCAGTTCACGATGCTGCTGATCGTGCTTTTCTCCAGTGTGTTCACCCTGCGTGAGACCCTGGTTCTGATTTTCGTCTATGTCATCGTCGACAGCCTCTACATGGGGGCGTTCAATCCTTTCTATATGACCCCGATGCTGCTTGCCTGGTCGCTTGTGCCCGTGCTGCATCGGCTGGTGCTGAAGCGGACCACCGACGAAGTGAAACTGGCCATCTTCGGTTGCCTCTATGGATTCATTTATGGATGGATCTTCATACCTTTCGTGATGATTCAGACGGGCATCGACCGGTTCTGGCCCTATCTGCTGGCCGACCTCCCCTTCGAGATTATCATGGCCGTCTCGAACACAGTGACCATCCTTTGGCTTTATGCGCCCTTATATCGGGTTCTTGCCAGCGGCCTCGAACAGTTCGGGATGCAGTGGAAACGCCCCGCTACTATCCGAAGCGGAAACAAGAAAGCCCGGGGGCTGCCGGGTGAACGAATTTAGGACTTGCACATGAAGCGGGTATCTGATATATTATTGAGTGCCGTAAATACGCACACGGTCGGAGCCGGATTCATCCTAGAGCCGCCGAAAAGCGGTGGATGGAGGCGATGACGACCGTGGAGGCAAAATCAAACAGGAGGCTTTTTTTATGGCTGTAGTAACCATGAAGCAACTGCTCGAATCCGGTGTCCATTTCGGTCACCAGACCCGCCGTTGGAACCCCAAGATGAAGAAATACATCTACACAAAACGCAACGGCATCCACATCATCGACCTGCAAAAGACGGTTTCCTACATCGAAGACGCCTACAAGAGGTTTCTCGAGATGGGCAAAGAGGGCAAGAAGGTCCTTTTTGTGGGAACCAAGAAACAAGCGGCGGACGCCATCAAGGAACACGCCACGCGGGCCGGTCATTTCTATGTGACCAAACGTTGGCTCGGCGGCACGCTCACCAACTTCAAGACCATCCGCCGGAGCATCCGCAGACTGCACTCCATCAAGAAATGGGAAGTGGACGGCACCTTTGAGCGCCTGCCCAAGAAAGAAACCGTGGATCTCCGCAAAGAACTCGACCGCCTCGAGATGTTCCTTGGCGGCATCAAGGACATGCGGACCCTCCCCGACGCCTTGTTCATCGTCGATACCCGCAAGGAGCACAACGCCGTCCATGAGGCGAATAAACTCGGCATACCCATCTTCGCCATGGTCGACAGCAACTCCGACCCCGATCCGATCGACCACCTCATCCCCGCCAACGACGACGCCATCCGCTCCATCAAGCTCATCACCAAGACCCTGGCGGATGCCTTGATCGAGGGAGCCGGCGGGCAAAGCGAGGCCGAGACCGAGACAGAATCCGAAAAGCAGACTAAGGAAACCGTCGAGAAGAAGAAGGAAGACTTGAAGCGAAAGGTCGACACCGAACAGCAAGCGAAACGCAAATCGGAATCCTCCAAAGCGGAACAAGCCCCCAGGGCGGACCGTTCGCAGGCCAAGCCGACCGAGACGAAGCGAGAACAGCCCGCCAAAGGCAAGGAGCAAGCGCAACAGCCCGCCCAGGAGCAGGCGAAGCAAGAGGCTCCGGCAAAGCCGCAGGCCGATCTCGAGTCCCTGACGGTTCCTGAACTTCGCCAGCTCGCGAAACAGAAGGGCATGAGCGGATATTCGAAATTGCGGAAAGCTGAATTGATCGACGCACTGAAAAAACAATAGAGAGCTTTCTGCTCTCTATTTTTTCACAGGTCGGGCAGGTTTTCACCGCGGCCCGTTTGTGATAAAATTACAATGAGACACATAGGAGGTATGCATATGGCAATCAAGGCATCAGCAGTCAAGGAACTCAGGCAACGTACCGGAGCCGGCATGATGGACTGCAAGAAAGCACTGAAGGAAACTGACGGCGACATGGATAAAGCCATCGACTACCTGCGCGAGAAAGGGATTTCCAAAGCGCAGAAGAAAGCGGCTACGAGAGTTGCGGCCGACGGGCTCGCCCACGTGGTCGAAGGCGATGAAAAGGCTGTGCTCTATGAAGTGAACAGCGAGACGGATTTCGTCGCTAAGAACGACGAGTTCGTCAATTTGATGAAAAGCATCGGCAGCCGCATTCTGGCCGCCGACGTCGACAAGCTCGAGGATGCCCTTCAGCTTGAGATGGACGGTGAGACTGTCGAAAACCAGATTATGCGGGCGTCCGGTAAACTCGGCGAGAAAATTTCCTTCCGACGCATGGTCGTCCGGGAGAAATCCTCTGATCAGGTATTCGGCAGCTATGTACACATGGGCGGAAAAATCGGCGCCCTCGTTGTGCTGGAAGGCGGAGACGAGACGCTCGCCCGTGACGTCGCGATGCATGTGGCGGCCATCAACCCCAGCTATCTCTCGGAAGATGACGTCCCCGAGGATTTTATCGAGCACGAGAAGAGCGTCCTGCACAAGGAGGCCCTCAATGAAGGGAAACCTGAACACATCGTCGAGAAGATGGTCCAGGGTCGCTTGAACAAGCGACTCAAGGAGATCTGCCTTGTGCATCAGCCCTTTGTCAAGGATCAGGATGTCACAGTCGGTCAGCATGTGAAGGATGCCGGCGCGTCCATTATTTCCTTCGACCGCTTTGAAGTCGGCGAAGGCATTGAAGTTGAAGAAGAGAACTTTGCGGACGAAGTCAAGTCGATGTCCGCATAAAAGTCAGGGCACACTAGTGTCCTCCTTTTATAGATAGGGGAATCCGCTCATGCAGGATAGGAAAAGACTGATCATCAAACTCAGCGGCGAAGCCCTCTCCGGTCCTGACTGCCGGGTCATCGACCCGTTGCGCGTCAAGGAGATCGCCGGTGAGATCAAGGCCGCCCATGACCTGGGCAAATTCGAAATCGGCATCATTGTCGGCGGTGGGAACATCTGGCGGGGAAAGACCGCCGGTGAGATGGGGATGGAACGTAGTAGCGCCGATTACATGGGCATGATCGCGACGATCATGAACGCGCTCGCGCTTCAGAACGGCCTCGAATCAATCGGCGTTGAAACCCGGACAATGACCAGCCTCAACATTCCCGAGGTAGCCGAACCCTACATCCGCCGCAAGGCCATCAGCAACCTCGAAAAAGGCATGATCGTCATCTTCGGTGGTGGCACGGGAAACCCGTATTTCAGCACCGACACGACCAGCGCGCTGCGCGCGGCGGAAATCGGCGCCAAGACCATCCTGATGGCAAAGAATGGCACGGACGGCGTCTACGACCATGACCCGAAGACCTCCAACGGCGCCAAGAAATATGAAGTCCTCACCCACCACGAGATTCTCGAGCACCGGCTGGAAGTCATGGATTCAACGGCGGCAGCACTCTGCAAGGACAACGATATCGAGATTGTCGTCTTCGATATGAATATTGAAGGGAACATCAAACGTGCCGCACTGGGCCAAAATATCGGCACAGTCATCAGATAGGAGGAGAGAAGATGATTGACGATGTCATGAAGGAAACGGAAGAGAAGATGGAGAAAGCGTTGGAATCGCTTGGCTACGAACTGGCCAAGGTCCGCACCGGTCGCGCGAACCCGGCCATGCTCGATGGGGTCCGCGTCGACTATTACGGCGCTCCCACGCCCTTGCATCAGCTCGCGTCGGTATCCACGCCGGAAGCGAACCAGCTGCTGATCAAGCCATATGACAAGAACGTCATCAAGGAGGTCGAGAAAGCCATCGCGGCGGCGGATCTCGGCGTCAATCCGAACAACGAGGGCGAACATATCCGGATCATCCTTCCCCAGCTTAACGAAGAGCGCCGCAAGGAGCTTGTGAAACAAGTCCGCAAGATGAGCGAGGAAGCAAGAGTCCGCATCCGCAATATCCGTCGCGAGGCGAACGATCAGATCAAGAAAGCGGAAAAGGCCGGTGACATCACCGAGGACGACTCCATCGACTACCAGCAGGAAGTCCAGAAGCTGACCGACACCTTCATTGAACGGGTGGATGAGCAGCTTGAACGCAAGGAGAAGGACCTCACCGAAGTGTAAGAAAGGCCACCGCTTCCCGCGGTGGTTTTTTTGAGGCCTTGTGGATGGTCAAAGTCCCCGCAGTGTTATATAATGGGCTTGATATGAACATGGGAGTGTTAGCATGCCCCGAAGACAACGGTTGATCAACGGCACCCTGCCGAGACACGTCGCTTTGATCATGGATGGCAATGGACGCTGGGCCCGCCGCAGAGGAAAAGACCGTGCGTATGGTCATCGCAAGGGTGCGGAGAACATCCGGGCGATCGCTACGGAGGCCAACGCGCTCGGCATCGAAGTGCTGAGCGTCTATGCCTTCAGCACGGAGAACTGGAAGCGCCCGAAAGACGAAATCGACCTCCTCATGCGACTCCCGACGGAGTTCGAGGAGCAGTTTCGAGGCGATTTCGAAGAAAGCGGCATCCGGGTCCGTTTCAGCGGCCGCAGAGACCGTATCGGCGAACGCAATGCGGAATTCATGCGGGAAGTCGAGCAGAAGACAGAAGACCGCGAAGGACTCATCTTGAACATCTGTTTCGATTACGGTTCACGCGATGAACTTGTCCGCGCTTCCTCCAAGCTTGCCGAAAAGGTCCGCTCCGGGGAGCTCTCGCTGGATGCCATCGAGGAGCGCCACCTTGAAGAGGGGCTGTATACGGCCGGTCTGCCGCCGGTCGATCTGTTGATCCGGACAAGCGGCGAACAACGTCTGTCGAACTTCCTTCTCTGGCAGGTCGCCTATGCTGAATTCTACTTCACCCGGACACCCTGGCCGGCGTTCAGGCCGCACCGCTTTCGCAGGGCGCTTGCGAACTTCCAAAAGCGCAACCGGAAGTTCGGCGGTCTGAAGAAAGGATGATTGCGATGAAAAGACGAATTCTGACGGCGCTGGTGATGGCGGCGGTGCTGGTGCCGCTTTTGTTCCTGCCGAGTCTTGCCTTCTCCGGTGCGTTGCTTGTGGTTTTGCTGATTGCCTCGGCCGAGCTGTTTGCATTGCTGAGAAATGCCTATCAGATACCGAAGGCCGCGTTCCTCTATCCCGCCGGGGCGGGGGGTGTGCTTTATGGGTCCTGGGTTGCATTTCACCAACAATGGCTGGACCCTTCAATCCTTTTCGTTACGATAGGGATAGTCCTCCTGATTGGTTTATTGCTTATAACCAGCGTGAGAGGGTTCCATTTCGGAGCCTTCGGTGAAGTGTTCGCCGGCAGTTTGTATCTCTCGCTGGCTTTCGCGGCCCTTTCATTCATCCATATGCAGGGGCTGCTTGTGCTGGTGTATCTGCTGCTGCTGACGCTGCTTACCGACACGTTCGCCTATTTCAGCGGGCTTGCGTTCGGGCGCCGCAAGCTGGCGCCCGCCATCAGTCCGAAGAAAACCATCGAAGGAGCGGTGGGCGGCACGCTGATCGCGGTCACGGCCGCCAGTGCGTTCGGGTTCCTTCTAGGAATGGACTTGTCATCCTCGCCTGTGGTTTTTCTCGCCATCGGTGTTGTCGTTTCGGTGGCCGCCCAGCTAGGGGATCTGGTCGCTTCAGCGATCAAACGTTTTTATCAGGTCAAGGATTTCTCCCGGTTGTTCCCGGGGCATGGCGGTGTCCTGGACCGCTTCGATTCGACGCTGCTGGCCGCGCTTGTGTTGACCCTCATCCTCGTCGGTGGAGGTGTGTAGGTTGCGCGAGATTCAGTTGTTGGGTGCAACCGGCAGTATCGGATCGCAGGCGCTTGAAATCATCGAGGAATTCCCCGCAAAGTTCAAACTGCACTCCATCAGCGCCCGCCACAGCGTGAAACGCGTGCTGGAGATTCTCTCCCGGCACGACGTCGAAGCCGTAGCGATGGCGAAAGAACACGAAGAGACGGTTCAGCGCGCCTATCCGGACATCACATTCCATGCCCTCGAAGAGGGTGGTCTCGAACAGCTCGCGGCTTCCGCCCCTTCTACCGTGCTGTTCAACGCATTGGTGGGCAGCGTGGGCCTGGTCGCGACGCTGCGTGCGATCGAGGCCGGCAAGGATGTGTTGCTTGCCAACAAGGAATCCCTTGTCGTGGGCGGGGAACTGATAAAAGAGGCGCTGAAGCGCTCTTCCAGCGACCTCATTCCTGTGGATAGCGAACACGCAGCCATCCGCGAGTGCCTGAAGGGCAGTTCTCCGGAGGCCATTGAAAAAATTGTCATCACCGCCAGCGGCGGAAGTTTCCGTGATCTTTCCAAGGCGGAGCTTGAACATGTCACCATCGAGGATGCGCTCTCGCATCCGAACTGGTCGATGGGATCGAAGATCCCCATCGATTCGGCGACCATGATGAACAAAGTCTTCGAGCTCGTAGAGGCCCATTACCTTTTCGATGTTCCTTACGACTCCATCGAGGCCGTGCTCCACCGTCAAAGCGTCGTTCATGGTCTCGTGCACTTCAAGGATGGCAATGTGCTGGCGCATCTGGGCCCCTCCGACATGCGCATCCCCATCCTGAGCGCCCTGCAGGGCTCGCAACGGCAGCGGTTCCCCACGCTCTTCGATCTGACCGCCCATGGGCGGCTCGATTTTGAACCGATCGACCGGGAACGTTTCTCGCTGTTCGATCTGGGCATGGCCGTCGCCAACAAGGGCGGATTACACCTTGTGACCCTTAACGCAGCCAACGAAGAGGCCGTCCGTCTCTTTCTCGAGGGGCACCTCGGCTTTGTCGACATTGAACGCATCATCAAGCGGACGCTGGATCATTTCGACAACGACAACCATTTGACTCTCGAAAAAGTGCTTGCGCACGACCGCGAGGTTCGTCGCTACGTCCACGCCGCACTCTTAAAACAGTAGAAGGTGTTACTATGGTCATACTTGATATTCTTGTCTTCCTGCTCGTTCTGGGACTGGTCATCCTCGTCCATGAGGGCGGACACTTCCTGATGGCGAAACGGGCGGGAATCCTCTGCCATGAATTCGCGATCGGCATGGGTCCTATCCTTTACAAGCGCAAGAAAGGCGAGACGCTTTTCACCATCCGCGCGATTCCATTAGGCGGGTTCGTGATGATGGCCGGAGAGGAAGTCAACGACGAAGTTCTCAAGAAAGGCCGGGACATCCGCATTGTTAAAAATGCAGGTGGCCGCATCACGGAGATCGTCCTCGACCCCGACGACCCCCGTTACCCCGAAGCGGAGCGGATCACCGTCGAGGATTTCGATCTCAAGGGAGAGCGGCACGCGCCGTTATACATCAACGAGTACGAAGTCCACCGGAAAGCCCACTATGTACAAAAGGACAAGAAGCTGCAGATTGCGCCGCATGACCGCAGTTTTGAATCGAAGCCGCTCGGCGCCCGCTTTCTGGCGATTTTTTCCGGACCGTTCATGAACTTCATCCTGGCGTTTGTCTTGTTTTTGGTTCTTGCGTTCTTCTCGGGATTTCCGGCGACGGACGGACAAGATCAAATCAAGCCTGTGGTCGGTAGCGTACAGGAGGGCTCCCCCGCGGATGGGGAGATCGAGCCGGGGTATTACATCAACCGGATCACGCTGCCCGATGGCGAGAGCGTCAACATCTCCACCTGGCACGGCATGCAGGAGACCCTCAACGACAACAAAGGTGCCAGGGAGCTTGAATTCCGCCTCCACAGGACTGAAGACGATGATTATGCCTACGCGACGGTGACACCGAACATCTTCATCAACATGATCGGCGTCCGCAGCGCCCCCGATAGCGTCGACGATGTCGTCGTCGGCCCGGTGCAGTCGAGAACGCCAGCCGATGAGGCGGGTCTGCAGGAAGGGGATGTGATCGAGGAGGTCGACGGGGTGACCATCGACAACTGGCAGACCCTGCTGGACCATCTTGAAGCGAACGCGGAGGCTGAATCCTTGAGCTTTGTCGTCGACCGTGACGGCGAGCGTGATACGCTCGATGTCGAGCCGCATCATCCGCGTGTCTTAGAAAGTCAGAATGTTCCGGCGGTCCAGATCAGTATCGGCATCTCTCCGGAGACTGAACTCCGGTTCTTCGACAGTTTCTCCCGAGCCGGAGCGAATTTCGTCGGGGCCGGAACGATGATCTTCAGCACCATCAACATGCTGGCGCAAGGATACGTGGGCGTGGGGGATCTGGCCGGACCGGTCGGCATCTATGCCATCACCGCCGATGCCGTGCAGGCCGGTTTTCTCACCCTCTTGAGCTGGATGGCCTTCCTCAGCGTCAACATCGGCATCCTCAACCTCCTGCCGATACCGGCCCTGGATGGCGGACGGCTCGTCTTCCTCGCCTATGAAGGCGTGACGCGTCGTAAACCGAACAAGACCGTGGAGAACACCCTGCATTTCATTGTCTTCTTCCTGCTCATCGGGTTGATTCTCTACGTGACCTACAACGACATTCTTCACTTGATCAATTGAACCTGAATGCAAACAACGAGGTGGTAACATGAAACAAAGCGTGCTCTACGTACCGACACTCAAAGAAGCGCCCAGCAACGCCGAAGTCAAGAGTCATCGACTGCTCGCCCGCGCGGGGCTCATCAAGCAGACGGCGGCCGGCGTCTATACCTACCTCCCCCTCGGCATCCGCGTCATGCAGAAGATCGAGCGCATCATCCGCGAGGAACACGACGCCCGCGGATGCAGCGAGATGCTGATGCCGGCGCTGCAGCCCCGCGACTTGTGGGAGGAGAGCGGACGCTGGGACGATTACGGGCCCGCCCTGATGCGCCTCAAGGACCGCAAGGAGCGGGACTTCTGCCTCGGTCCGACCCATGAAGAGGTCATCACCGCCATTGTCCGCGATTACATCGATTCCTACAAGAAACTGCCGCTTGCGCTCTATCAGATCCAGACGAAGTTCCGCGACGAGCTCCGTCCGCGTTTCGGCTTGATGCGCGGCCGCGAGTTCGTGATGAAGGACCTCTATACTTTCAGCACCGATGAAGCGGACCTCGATCGCTGGTATGCGACCATGATGACGGCCTATACGGAGATTTTCCGCCGGAGCGGGCTCGAGACCAAGATTGTCGCTTCCGACACCGGTGAGATCGGCGGCGACCAGGCTCATGAGTTCATGGTGCTCAGCGAAGTCGGCGAGGATACCATTACGTACTGCGATACCTGCGACTATGCGGCCAACCAGGAATACAGCGCCCTTTCTGAAGGGGACTCCTGTCCTCATTGCGAAGGGACGATCAAGACCGCGAAAGGCATCGAAGTCGGCAACATCTTCAAACTCGGAACCAAATACAGCGAGAGCATGAACGCCTTCTTCACCGATGCAGACGGTCAGCGTAAACCGCTCGTGATGGGATGTTACGGAATCGGTGTCAGCCGCACGCTGATGGCCGCCGTCGAGCAGCACAGCACGGAAGATAGCATTCTCTGGCCGGATTCCATTACCCCCTTCGATGTGCACATCGTCCCCCTCAAGGGCAATGAGGATCTGGGTCGGCGGCTCCACGACCGCCTCGCGACACAACATGAAGTCCTCCTGGACGACCGGGATGAACGCCCCGGCGTCAAGTTCAAGGATGCGGACCTGATCGGCATCCCGTGGCGCATCATTCTCGGCAAGTCGACCAAGGAGGGGAAAGCGGAAGTTGTCAACCGCCGCAACGACGAGGTTCAGCTGGTCCCCATCGACGATCTGGAAGTCTACCTTTCCGGTCAATAGCTAAAAATCATCGTTTTTGTTTGACAAAGGCCTCGCGCTTCGGTATAATTGCGCTTGGCTGTCCAAGGGATTCATCCCGTGGAGTGCGGAATGGGTCTTGTCCGGGCGCCGAATGGGGTTCTTAGAAAAACCGTAAAAAAGTGTTGACTTTGGACCCTTCAAGTTATATACTTTTCATTGCGGGCCAAATGCTCGCATTCGTTTTGGAGGAGCCGGTTCGGCCGGAACCTGCCAGACGAAAACATTGACATCGCTCGTGCCATGCTATATAATATTAGGCGCGACTAGGATTGACATCACGACAGGAATGGTCTTTGAAAACTGAATAGAACGAACTTGTTTTTGAGTTTCTAGCTAGACAAGCGACTCCATTTGAGGAGTTTCGATACTTTTCATGGAGAGTTTGATCTTGGCTCAGGATGAACGCTGGCGGCATGCCTAATACATGCAAGTCGAACGGGAACCACTTCGGTGGTTCCAGTGGCGAACGGGTGAGTAACACGTAAGGAACCTGCCCTGAAGACGGGGATAACCGCGGGAAACTGCGGCTAATACCCGATAGGATGTCCGGACGCATGTCCGGACGTTGAAAGGCGCGTACGCGCTGCTTCAGGAGGGCCTTGCGCAGCATTAGCTAGTTGGTGGGATAACAGCCCACCAAGGCGACGATGCTTAGCTGGATTGAGAGGTCGATCAGCCACACTGGGACTGAGACACGGCCCAGACTCCTACGGGAGGCAGCAGTAGGGAATCTTCTTCAATGGGCGAAAGCCTGAAAGAGCAATGCCGCGTGAGCGATGAAGGCCTTCGGGTCGTAAAGCTCTGTCGTCAGGGAAGAACAGTGGTGAGAGGAAATGCTCGCCACTTGACGGTACCTGTCAAGAAAGCTCCGGCTAACTACGTGCCAGCAGCCGCGGTAATACGTAGGGAGCAAGCGTTATCCGGAATTATTGGGCGTAAAGCGTGCGCAGGCGGCCTGGCAAGTCAAATGTGAAATACCATGGCTCAACTGTGGAAAGCCATTTGAAACTGTCAGGCTTGAGTACGGTAGAGGTTAGCGGAATTCGGTGTGTAGCGGTAAAATGCGTAGATATACCGAGGAACACCAGTGGCGAAGGCGGCTAACTGGACCGGAACTGACGCTGAGGCACGAAAGCGTGGGTAGCAAACAGGATTAGATACCCTGGTAGTCCACGCCGTAAACGCTGAGAACTAAGTGTTGGGGTTGTACCCAGTGCTGCAGTTAACGCATTAAGTTCTCCGCCTGGGGATTACGGTCGCAAGGCTGAAACTCAAAAGAATTGACGGGTCTCCGCACAAGCGGTGGAGCATGTTGCTTAATTCGAAGATACGCGAAGAACCTCACCAGGCCTTGACATGCATCCGATCGCCTTAGAGATAAGGCTTCCCTCCGGGGCGGATGCACAGGTGGTGCATGGTTGTCGTCAGCTCGTGTCGTGAGATGTTGGGTTAAGTCCCGTAACGAGCGCAACCCCTGTCGATAGTTGCTAACATTAAGTTGAGGACTCTATCGAGACTGCCAGTGATAAACTGGAGGAAGGTGGGGATGACGTCAAATCATCATGCCCCTTATGGCCTGGGCTGCAAACGTGCTACAATGGCCGGTACAAAGAGTAGCCAAGTCGCGAGACGGAGCTAACCTTCCAAAGCCGGTCTCAGTTCGGATCGGAGTCTGCAACTCGACTCCGTGAAGCTGGAATCGCTAGTAATCGTGGGTCAGCATACCACGGTGAATACGTTCTCGGAGATTGTACACACCGCCCGTCATACCACGAGAGTTCGTAACGCCCGAAGTGGGTGGCCCAACCGGTTCGCCGGAGGGAGCCCCCGAAGGCGGGACGAATGATTGGGGTAAAGTCGTAACAAGGTATCCCTACGGGAACGTGGGGATGGATCACCTCCTTTCTAGGGAGCAACACACGACTCGAAAACAAGGGAGTTCTATTCAGTTTTGAGAGACCATTCGGTTTCTCAAGAAGGTCTTTGAAAAGTGGATAATACGGAAAGAAAAGTTAAGGAAACAAGGGCGCAAGGTGAATGCCTTGGCACTAGGAGCCGATGAAGGACGCGACGAACAGCGATATGCTTCGGGGAGCCGTAAGTAGGCAGCGATCCGGAGATTTCCGAATGGGGCAACCCACCGGCCGGAAGGGTCGGTATCAGCCTTTGGCTGAAGGTATACGCGGCGAACTGAAACATCTCAGTAGCCGTAGGAAAAGAAAGCAATAGCGATTCCCTTAGTAGCGGCGAGCGAAACGGGAACAGCCCGAGTTCAGCATCTGAGTTACAAAACACCAAGATAGCCGAAACTGCCTGGAACGGCATGCCACAGGGGGTGAGAGCCCCGTAGGCGAAATCTTGGTGTCTCAGCTGGACGAAGAGTACGGCGGAACACGAGTAATTCTGCCGGAACATGCGAGAACCATCTCGTAAGGCTAAATACTCCCTAGTGACCGATAGTGGACCAGTACCGTGAGGGAAAGGTGAAAAGAACCGCGGGAGCGGAGTGAAAGAGAACCTGAAACCTTGTGCCTACAAGAAGTCAGAGCCCGTTAATGGGTGATGGCGTGCCTTTTGTAGAATGAACCGGCGAGTTACGGCGGCATGCGAGGTTAAGCCTGGAAGGGTGGAGCCGCAGCGAAAGCGAGTCCGAATAGGGCGTCGAGTCTGTCGTCGTAGACCCGAAACCGAGTGATCTAGCCATGGGCAGGCTGAAGTTGGGGTAAAACCCAATGGAGGGCCGAACCGGGAGATGTTGAAAAATCTTCGGATGACCTGTGGCTAGCGGTGAAATGCCAATCGAACTCGGAGATAGCTGGTTCTCACCGAAATAGCTTTCGGGCTAGCGTCAATGTGAGTGCTGCGGAGGTAGAGCACTGAATGGTTGAAGGTCCCGTCAAGGGATACTGATATCAATCAAACTCCGAATGCCGCACGCACGTCATTGGCAGTCAGACTGTGGGTGATAAGGTCCATAGTCGAGAGGGAAACAGCCCAGACCGCCAGTTAAGGTCCCTAAATCCATGTTGAGTGGGGAAGGATGTGGAGTCGCTTAGACAACTAGGAGGTTGGCTTAGAAGCAGCCATCCTTTAAAGAGTGCGTAACAGCCCACTAGTCGAGTGACTCTGCGCCGAAAATGTACCGGGGCTAAACATGGTACCGAAACTGCGGATTCGTAAGAATGGTAGGTGAGCGTTGTCTTCTGTGGCGAAGCCAGACCGTGAGGACTGGTGGAACGTAGACAAGCGAGAATGCCGGTGTGAGTAACGAAAAGTAAGGTGAGAATCCTTACCGTCTAAAGTCTAAGGTTTCCAGAGGAAGGCTCGTCCGCTCTGGGTTAGTCGGGACCTAAGGTGAGGCTGAAAAGCGTAGCCGATGGATAACAGGTTGATATTCCTGTACCGCCTAGCAAGCCGAAGGAGTGACGAAGAAGGATAACGGGAGCTGGCCAGTGGATACGGTCAGTTCAAGCGTCGAGGCCGCGGCATAGGAAAATCCGTGCCGCACAAGGCTGGGGCGTGACGACGAAAGTCCCGCGATTTCATGCTTCCAAGAAAAGCTTCTACGATCACTTGTTAGGTGCCCGTACCGCAAACCGACACAGGTAGACGAGGAGAGAATCTCAAGACGCGCGAGAGAACTCTTGCCAAGGAACTCGGCAAAATGGCCCCGTAACTTCGGGAGAAGGGGAGCTCCGCTTCGGCGGAGCCGCAGAGAATAGGCCAGTGCGACTGTTTATCAAAAACACAGCTCTATGCTAAATCGTGAGATGATGTATATGGGGTGACGCCTGCCCGGTGCTGGAAGGTCAAGGGGAAGGATTAGGCTTCGGCCAACGTCCTGAACCGAAGCCCCAGTAAACGGCGGCCGTAACTATAACGGTCCTAAGGTAGCGAAATTCCTCGTCGGGTAAGTTCCGACCCGCACGAAAGGCGCAACGATGCTGGCACTGTCTCGGCAAGAGACTCGGTGAAATCTTGGTACCTGTAAAGACGCAGGTTGCCCGCGACAGGACGGAAAGACCCCGTGGAGCTTTACTGTAGCTTGACATTGGTAATGGGTGTCCATTGTACAGGATAGGTGGGAGGCTTTGAAGCCGGGACGCTAGTTTCGGTGGAGCCATCCTTGGGATACCACCCTTTGGACATTCGTTATCTAACCCGCCGGTTTGTAGCCGGGGGGACAGTGTCTGGTAGGCAGTTTGACTGGGGCGGTCGCCTCCTAAAAAGTAACGGAGGCGCACAAAGGTTCCCTCAGAATGGTCGGCAATCATTCATAGAGTGTAAAGGCAGAAGGGAGCTTGACTGCGAGACGTACATGTCGAGCAGGTACGAAAGTAGGTCTTAGTGAACTGGCAGTACTGAATGGAAAGGCTGTCAATCAACGGATAAAAGTTACCCCGGGGATAACAGGCTAATTCCTCCCAAGAGTTCACATCGACGGAGGAGTTTGGCACCTCGATGTCGGCTCATCACATCCTGGAGCTGGAACCAGTTCCAAGGGTTGGGCTGTTCGCCCATTAAAGTGGTACGCGAGCTGGGTTCAGAACGTCGTGAGACAGTTCGGTCCCTATCCGTCGTGGGCGTTGGGAATTTGAGGAGAGCTAACCCTAGTACGAGAGGACCGGGTTGGACACACCGCTGGTGCACCAGTTGGGTTGCCAGACCCATGGCTGGGTAGCTATGTGTGGCAGGGATAAACGCTGAAAGCATCTAAGCGCGAAGCCCACTCCAAGATGAGATTCCCCATCGCAAGAGTAAGATCCCTTGTAGACTACGAGGTTGATAGGCCAGAGGTGGAAGCGCGGTGACGTGTGAAGCTGACTGGTACTAATCGATCGAGGACTTAACTTTTCTGACCCGTATTATCCAGTTTTGAAAGAATAGCCTGGTGACGATAGCGGACCGGCCACACCTGTTCCCATTCCGAACACAGAAGTTAAGCGGTCCAGCGCCGATGGTAGTACATTTGTGCGAGAGTAGGACGTTGCCAGGCTTCTTTCTTTATCATGTTCCTTAAGCGCCGAATCGATAGAGACTATCGGCTGATCCGCCTCATTAGCTCAGCGGTAGAGCACTTGACTGTTAATCAAGGGGTCCTAGGTTCGAATCCTAGATGGGGCGCCAGTCGTGGCCCGTTGGAGAAGCGGTTTAACTCACTAGCCTTTCACGCTAGCATGCGCGGGTTCGAATCCCGCACGGGTCACCAATTACAAACGAAACTTGCCTCCGGGCAAGTTTTTTTCTTTATCGGCGCAGGGCTGTGTTACAATATCCTTGGAAACGGAGCGATAGCCATGGAAAGCTTTTTCTTTGCGTATGAAGCGCTGGTTCCGCTGTTGCTGGTCGCCGTGGTGGGGTATCTGCTCCGCCGGGTGGGCCTCGTGGGAGAGGCTTTTGTCCAGCAATTGAATCGATACGTCTTTTACATCGCCCTGCCGGTACTGATTTTCACCACGTTGACGGATATGGAGGATTTCCGTCTGGTTGATGGCGGCGTGGTCGCCTTTGCCGTCATCGCCATCCTGTTTGTCGTCGCGGTCGGGATTTTCTATGTTCGTCTCGCCCCGCTAAGGGGCGTGGAACGGCCGATCATCCTGCAAGCCCTCTTCCGCGGGAATTTCGTCCTGATCGGCTTCCCCCTCGCCGAACGTCTCGGCGGGTTCGAAGCGCTGCAGGTGCTGGTCATCCTCAACGCCGCCATGATTCCGCTAGCCAACTTCGGCTCCATCGTTGTCTTCCGGCTTTATGATGGCTCCACCACCACCCGCGAGGTGCTGTGGCGGCTTTTGAAAAGCACGGCGGGAAACCCGATCATGATCGGGGTCTTCGCCGGGCTGCTCGCCTTTCTGGTGGGGTTTCCCGCCGGGCTTCCCCAGGGTGTCGCGGTGCTTCCGGATGCGCTTGATTACATCTCACGCACGGCGACGCCGATGGCGCTTGTGGCCGTCGGCGCCCAGTTCCGCATGGAACGGACACGGACGATGCTGCGGCCGATTATCCACGGGGTCGCTTCAAGGCTGGTCGTCGTGCCGCTGGTTGTCTTCTTGGTCGCTCTGGCTATCGAACGGCCGCTCGGTCTGGATTTCACGCCGGCCTGGCCGGCGCTGATCGCGCTCTTTGCTTCACCGGTCGCGGTCTCGAGCGTCGCCGTCACGCAGGAACTCGGAGGCGAGGAGGAACTCGCGAGCCAGATTGTCATCTGGTCCACGGCGCTTGCTGTCCTGACGATTTTCACGTTCGTCGTCTTCTTCCGGTCCACAGGGTTGCTGTAAGCGGCTTGGCATTGCCCGGTAGAAACGGCTTGTGCTATAATGTAAGGGCGTTCAGAAAAAATCCATTATAAAAAGGACTGTGGGTACATGAAGCGATACGAGACCAAAGACATCCGAAACATCGCCGTTATGGGTCATCTCGGCGCTGGAAAGACATCCTTCATCGAATCTACCCTTTATGTCTCCGGAGCCAAGGAGAAAAAGGGGACTGTCGAGGAGAAGAACCCCTCGACCGATTTCATGCAGGAGGAGAAACATCGTCAGACCAGCCTGTCGATAAGCCTCGCCCCGACGGAGCATGAAGGGTGCAAGTTCAACTTCATCGACACGCCGGGCAGCGAAGAGTTCCCCCACGAGATCGAGCAGGCACTCGAAGTGGTCAAAGGCGCGGTGCTCGTCATCGACGCTACGAAAGGGATCGAGGTCGGAACGGAGAGGATTCTCCATCAGCTGAACCAGAGGAATGTCCCCACCGTACTCTTCGTCAACAAGATGGACAAGGACAACGTCAAGTTCGACGAGCTTGTCCAGAAACTGAAAGACACCATCGGCTATCAGGCGGTTCCCTTCACATTGCCCATCGGCACGGGCGAATCCTTCGAAGGTTATGTCGACCTCGTCGATGTCAGGGCGCGTTATTTGAAAGACGGTTCACTCGAGGAGGGCGAGGTCCCCGATTCACTGTCCGACCGGGCCGCCGAACTCCGTGAACAGATTGTCGAGAGTGTCGCCGAGACGTCCGAGGAGCTGCTCGAGAAACACTTCGATGGACAGGAGCTTACACAAGAGGAAATCTACGGCGGGCTTCGGCAGGGTGTCGTCGATGGCGATCTCAAACCTATCGTTGTCGGTTCGACTTATAACGACATCGGCATCCGTACGCTGCTTTCGATGCTCGGACGGTTCATGCCCTCTCCTGACCAGCTCAAGGCCATCAAGGGCAAGCATCCTGAAACAGAAGCAGAAGAAACCCGTGAGACAAAGGCCGACGCCCCGCTTTCCGCTTATGTGTTCAAGACCACGGTGGATCCCTTCGTCGGTTCTGTCAGCCTCATCAAAGTCAATTCAGGAACCCTCGAGCCCGGTAGTGAACTGCTGGTCGCCAACACGAAGAAGACCGCGAAAATCAACACTCTCTTCACCTTGCGCGGCCAAGAACAGCTGCAGGTCGATTCGGTGCCCGCCGGCGATATCGGCGCGGTCACCAAGGTCGATGCCATGTACACCGGGTGCACGATAACAGCCCGCAAGCACCCCATAATCTATGAGGGCCCCAGTATTCCCTCGCCGACCATCTATGTCGCGATCCGTCCCAAGCAGAAAGCGGATGAAGACAAGATCTCCAGCGTTCTCCAGCGTTTGAATGTCGAGGATCCCTCTTTCGAAGTCAAGCGCAACAAGGAGACCGCACAACTGCTGATCGGCGGGCAAGGGATGACGCATATCGACTTCATCCTCGAGAAGATGAAGAACATGTTCAAAGTCGACGTCGAGAAAGAGGACCAGAAGATTGTCTACCGCGAGACCATCAAGAAGAAGGTCGAAGCCGAAGGGCGTCATAAGAAACAATCCGGCGGAGCCGGACAGTTCGGGGTCGTTCATATCCGCTTCGAGCCGCTTGATCCGAACGAGACCGAGTTCGAGTTCGCTGAAGAGATCTACGGCGGCGCGGTTCCCAAGAATTTCTTCCCGGCTGTTGAGAAAGGCCTCGTCGAAGGCATGGAAAAAGGCCCCACCGCCGGGTTCCCCGTCATCGGCGTCAAGGCTACGCTGTTCGATGGTCAGCACCATCCGGTCGATTCGAATGAGATCAGTTTCAAGATGGCGGCCCAGCTGGCTCTCCGCGAAGCCTACAAGAAAGCGAAGCCGACCATCCTTGAGCCGATCATGCGCGTCGAGGTGTTCGTCAAGGACGATTACGTCGGTGACGTCATGGGCGATATCAACAAGCGTCGCGGCCGCGTCCTCAGCATGGACCCCCTCGAGGGCGGTCGACAGAAAGTGACCGCCGAAATCCCTGAAGCGGAGATTGTGACCTACGCCATCGATCTCAAGGCCATGACGCAAGGCAGCGGCGTGTTCACTCGCGAATTCGACCGCTACGAGGAAGTGCCGGGAAACTTGATTGACAAGATTGTCGAGTCCTACCGCAAGGAAGATTCCTGAACGTACAAGGAAAAAGGACGTGAAGCCGAGGCTTCACGTCCTTTTTTGGCAGCTTAACCGAAAAGCAGGAAATAAATAACCGGGATTAGCAATGCCGGCAGCATGTTCGCCGGCTTGACATCAACGATGCGCATGAAGGAGAGGCCCATCGCGATCAGGATGATGTTTCCGACCATCGAGAAGGCGGCGATCGCCTCCGCGCCCATCAGATCGCCCGCAAGAATGCCGATGAAGAAAAAGGCGCCTTGATAAAGAAGCACGCTTGCAGCAGCAAAGGCCACCCCGATGCCGTAGACGGCGGCGAGCATCATGCCGGTTGTGAAATCGAGACCGCTCTTGACAAGCAAGGGGGCGATGTTTCCGGTGGTGGCTTCCTGGATGGGGCCGAGAATCGCCAAGGCGCCAACACAGAAGATGATGGTCGCCGTCACAAACCCTTTTGCGACTGGGGGGAGGTTATAATGGTCCTCGACCCGTTGCGCTGCTTTGTGTATGCGGCCGTCGATATCAAGTTTTTCACCGATCAGGGTGCCGAGTACCAACGAGACAAGTATCAGCAGTTCAAAGCGGCTCTTTAGCGTCCCGTTGGCGACCTGCAGGAAATCGGAGAGGAACCAGCCCAGGGAAAGCGCCACGAGCGCGAGCCCCATAGTAAAAAGCACGGTGCGCTGCAAATGCTGCGGGAGGCCGCGCTTGAGAATCGTGCCGATCGCCGCCGCGAGCACGATCGCCGCTGCGTTAATCAACGTGCCCATGGTTGTTCCCGGTTCTTATTCAGACATCGACGACAGTCCAGCTTGAACTGAAGGTCGGAGGCTGTTTGTTTGCATGTGAATCCATAGACTGTCCACATTGCCAACGCTCCCTTCTCCATGAGTATAGCACAGAAGGGTCCTCATGAAAAAACCCGAGGGGCTACCCCGGGTTGAACATCGTCTTAACGTGCTTGTTGATAGTACGTTTCGACCTGTCTCCAGTTCACGACGTTCCAGAACGCCTCGATGTAGTCCGGCCGACGGTTCTGATACTTCAGGTAATAGGCGTGCTCCCACACATCCAGGCCGAGAATGGGGGTGCCTTCATCAAAGGGGACGTCCTGGTTCGGCGTTGATGTGATGCGTAGCTCTCCCGCATCATCGACGACGAGCCATGCCCAGCCGCTTCCGAAACGCCCCTTGGCAGCAGCCGCGAAAGCCTCCTTAAAGTCTTCGAATCCGCCGAAGGTCTGATTGATGGCTTCTTTCAGCTCGCCTTCAGGCTGTTCAACTTGACCGGCGGGCTTGAGGATCTCCCAGAACAACGTGTGGTTGTAATGGCCGCCGCCGTTGTTGCGGACAGCGGTGCGGATCTCCTCAGGCACGTCGTCTAGATTCGCGAGGACCTCGGCGAGGTCTTTCTCTTCAAGGCCGCTTTCCTTGACGGCGTTTTCTAGTTTCGTGATGTAGGTCTGGTGATGCTTGGTGTGATGGATTTCCATTGTTCTTGCGTCGATGTAGGGTTCTAATGCATCATAATTGTAATTCAGTTTCGGAAGAGTAAATTCCATGGTTTTCCCTCCTTAAGTTTCGTTACAGGGTCATTATCTCATAAAATATAATATTTACAAATAAAATGCTTGCAGAAAAAAACCGGAGTCATGCTCCGGCTTTCAGGCTTGTTGTTTCTTTCGTTCAGGGAGGATATAGTTATTGAATTTCAAATACGTATAGACGATGAAGATAATTGTGTAGAGGGCGAAGCGGACAAAGCGTAATCCGTCATCCTGAGCAATCAAGTTGATAGTGAGAAGATGGGCATAGATGAATGCGTAGGCAGCATAGGCGGCCTTGTGGAGCTTGCGCCATTGTAAGGGATGCATTTTCCTGCGGATTTTCGGAAAACTGGTAATGAAAAGCGGAACCATGATCAAGAAGGCGATCGAGCCGGTCGGATTCCATGCGCCCAGCGCCGTCAAAAGCAGGAAAGCAGCATGCGGGACGAGAAAGAAAAAGCCGATAATCGCCATCTCCCGCCGCACCATCATCAGGGTGATCTTGGGTTTCGTTTTCTTCTTGAAAGCGCCCGCGAACATCACGAGCATGAAGAGGGCGAAGGTCAGATGGCCTTGAAAGAACAGCTCATAGATGAGTGGCAGACGTTCAATGTCGATCGGCGGTTCGCCCACCTGGGTCCAGATGGAGAGAATCGTTGCGATGAGTGCGATCAATCCGGCTCCCCAGTAGTAGGTATATTCATTCTTGTGCAAATGTCGTCCCTTGTAGTAGACGAAAAGGGCCACGGGGACGATGGCGATGAAACCGGTGAAACCAAGCAATGCGTCCATATGTCAAAAGCCTCCTATGAATGGGTTCTTTAACAATTGTATCATAAACACCCTGTATGGGCCCAGTAGAAGTTGCCTGTCTCTAGCAGTGGAATGTTCCAGTTTTCTTTCCTCTTCGGCTCCCTTGAATGGACGGTGTGATCTGCGAAACGTTCAAAGGGATTGGCAAACACGGAGGAATCCAGACCATGACACAAAAGGGTTGCAGTCTAGTAGGTTTTCTGGTATGCTTTAATGCGGTTGTCTCAACTTGCAAAGAATATGGCCGTATGTTATAATTCCTTTGCGGTTGCGGAGCATGCCTGTGCGCCCATAGCTCAATTGGATAGAGCGTTTGACTACGGATCAAAAGGTTAGGGGTTCGAATCCTCTTGGGCGCGCCACCACGGGAAGTAGCTTAGCTTGGTAGAGCGCTTGGTTTGGGGCCAAGAGGTCGCAGGTTCAAATCCTGTCTTCCCGACCATGAGCATGCAGTTTGCGACCGGGCATCGGAGCAGCCATTAGACGGCATATGCTCTTTTTTATATCACCCCGTGCGTTTGCACGGTCACGGGAAGTAGCTCAGCTTGGTAGAGCGCTTGGTTCGGGGCTAAGAGGTCGCAGGTTCAAATCCTGTCTTCCCGACCAGTTTGTGGACAACGGCGGAGGATTCCGCCGTTTTCTTATTTTGGTAATTCTGGCTCGATATTCTCCCAGGGGCCATTCCTAAGCTTTCCAAATTGTCGGTCCGGGGTCTATGTGCTATAATAAATTGTTAAGGAATGGGAATACGTTCTGGAACTTCATCAGGAAGGTTAGTAGGGGTGTATGCCATGCTGATGCGTCTCCTCTTGAGTACCAATAACGACCAGTCTATCATAGATACCATAACCGAACTTTTTGAACCGGTGATTGAATTCTTTATCCGGTTCGGTGAGATCGGTCTCTTTTTCTATTCCATATTTGAAACCATCACCCCGATGGCCGGGGTCGAGTTCATCCTGATTCCTCTGGTTGTCGCTAGCCCGGAGCGTTGGTGGTTTTTGACATTGAACCTTGTGACCGCGAACACCATCGGCGCCATCATCGTCTATTTTTTTCTAGCGAAAGAAGATAATCGTCTCTACAACCGTTTCGTCAGTAAAAAGAACCAGCGGAAAGCGAAACGTATGTTCGACCTTTATGGGTTCTGGGCGATCTTCATCTTCGCGATGACTCCGCTGCCTTTCTTCGTAATCGTCTTCACCGCGGCGATCGCCAAGATGAAATTCCGTCCCTTCGTCTTCGCGGCGTTCTTCTCTCGTGCGGTGCGTTTCTCCATCACGTCCTATTTCGTCTATCTGATGGGGGATGCGGCACAGACGGGCACGCTTGTCTTCTGGATTGCCATCATCGGTGTGTCATTCGCTCTGCTGATGATGTCCCTGCAACGTCTGTTGCTGAGATATTTCGAGAAGAAGGCCGGCCCGGACGAAGAAGCGGACCCAGCCGTGGATACACATCAGGATACGTCATCATAAGGCCGAGGCGAAAGGTTGACAACCGCTGTCGGGTGAGGTATCATAATCTGCGCTGAAAGGGTCCCGTAGCCAAGTGGCTAAGGCAATGGACTGCAACTCCGTGATCACCGGTTCGAATCCGGTCGGGACCTCCATTCTCGTCTTATTGTTAACAGTCATAGAAAAAGCGGCTCGGCGATGTTTCGTCGGGCCGCTTTGTTTATCGGGATTTAGTCCGTTTCAACCCATTCTTCATAGTAGCCGAGATTCAGTGTGTGGCCGGTGTCGAAGGAATCGTATTCGTCGACCATCCATTCGAGTGCGCCGACGGCGAACTCGAACATCTCCGCTTCTTTGTAGATGATGTTCTCGCCTGCCTGTTCGAGTTCGTTGCGTTCATGATGGAAAATGTAGTTGTTGGTCGCGACCTTGTAGGTTTCATCGGACTCGATGTGATCCACATTCGAAGCGTAGACATTGTCATCCATCACTTGAGCGGCAACGTCACCGGGGACTTCGACCGTGACGACAGTGTTGTCGAAGGGAAAGGCGTCGTAGAGTCTGGCGTGGGAGATATCCTCGCCTGCACTGTAGTCGGTCCGGGTGCCTCCACTGTTTTGAATGCCGATGTCGGCCTCGGTTCCTTTCATCATCAGTCGCGCCATCCATTCCGCAAGGTCGTATTGGCTGGCATCGGAGTCGGCTTTCGTGACCGGTTCGAACAGATGGGAGATGTCTTCCTGGTATCCTTCAATCAGCCTCTCGACGTCTTCGTTGCGTTCCCAGAATCGTGAGACATCGGTCTGGGAGAGGTTGGCCGCGTAGGTCGCGACAGCCCCGTCCTCGGACATCTCAAGCTGGACGTGCCCGACATATTCGCCGTCATCGCCGGATTCCATGGTGGGCATGTCGCCGTACCAGTCGATTCGCTCATAGTGTCTGTGGCCGTTGAAGACCGCGTCGACGCGTGCGTCCTCGGGGAAGGCTGCAACGCTGGCGTTCAGGTCACTGCCGAGATCCGCTTCGCCGGGGTCATGGGTGATGAGGATGACCGAATCGACGTCTTTTTCTTCGCGCAGCATCCGTGCATGGTCCTCGACGACGGGGACCGGGTCGGCGAATTCATAATCCTCGACCATGGGGGCCAGAATGGAGGATTCAAGCCCGTAGCCGATGGTGCCGATGATGCCGATCTCCCACTCACCGCGTTCAAGGATGGTGTAGGGTTCGATGCCGTCCGGGATGGTTTCGGTGCCTTCGTAGAAGACGTTCGCCCCCAGCATCGGATGTTCGGCGCGGTGGACGTCTTCATCGGTGTCCTGATAATAACGGGTGACCTTTTCAAGTCCCCAGTCGAATTCGTGGTTGCCGATGGCCGCGGCGTCGAAACCGACTGCGTCCATGACTTCGACGACGTTTTCGCCGTAGAAATAGTTCGATAGCAGCGTGCCCTGGACCATGTCTCCGCCGGCAACGATGATGGTGTTCTCAGGGTTGTTGGTCTTCTCGTCGACCAGGAAGTTGCCGACATTCGCCATGTGCATGCCGCCTTGCTCATCTGTGAGGGCGCCATGCAGGTCGTTCATGTGATAGATGTTGATGATGTTGTCGTCGTAGCCGTCTGTAGTGTCATCTGAACCGTTGTCGATAGTGCCACAGGCCGCAACGGAGAATGCGGTCATTATCATTAGAAGCAGCAGCAATGTCCGTTTCATGTGTCCCACCTTCTCTTTGTATTGAATACTCATTGCATTATAACATGCAGCCTGGCTTTTGTGTCATGAATATGCAAGGCTTGGGGCGGTTGTTAGATGAAAAAAATGTGGTATAATAATTTTTAGAGAAACTGACCAAAACATTGAAATCGGGAGGTCCTTATGAAGTTCACAGAAGAATCCGTGAAGACCAGCGACGGCATCCGTCTTCATGTGAAGAACTACGCACCCGATGGACGCAAGAAGGGCGTTGTCCATGTCCTTCATGGCATGAGCGAGCACTCGGGACGTTATGATGAATTCGCGACCCACCTCGCTGAACAAGGTTATAGCGTCTATTTGCAAGATCACCGTCGTCATGGCCGGAGCCTGGATGAAGACGGAAGTCTCGGCGTCTTTACGAAACACGACCGTTTCGAGCGTCTCGTGGACGATATCGGTGACGTCCAGAAATATATCACCCAGCATGAAAACAGCAAGAACGTCACTATTCTGGGCCACAGCATGGGTTCCATACTGCTACGTCGCTATCTGCAGAAAGACCCGAAACATGTCAAGCGGGCTATCGTCATGGGGACGTTGCCACGAAGCCATATCGTCGCTCCGCTGATGGCCGGGCTGGCTTACTTCACCGGCTGGTTCATGCCCTCGGCTGCGCGCCATCGCCTCATGAACTGGCTGATGAGCCGTTCGGTCAACCGCAAACTTCCCAACGCGAAGGGGAAGTACGATTGGCTCGCTTTGAATCCGGAAGTCATTCAAGCCTATCAGGAGGACGACCTCTCCGGTTTCATCTATAACAAGTATTTTTACCGTGAATTTTTCAAAGGCGTGTTCAAGGTCTCGCTTTCAAAGAACATCGAGAAGACCGCGAACATTCCGGTGCTGTTCATCTCCGGAGCTTCCGACCCGCTCGTCAAGAAGGAGATGAAAGGCATCGAGAAATTGGCCCAGACCTACGAGCGAAAGATAAAAGGTTTCTGGGGAGAGGTCAAGCCGATCTATTATGCCCGGCATGAGATCCTCAACGAAAAAAACCGCGCTTATGTGTACGATTACTTAGTCAAATGGATCAAGGACAACTAGTTACGATCACATGACGCAGCTGCATTTGACGCTAGCTGCGTCTTTTGTTTCCAGGGGAGGGGCACCATGCTATATCACAAGGAGAACCTGCGTTTATTGGGGCGTATGTTCAAAAACCGCCGGGAGGGCAGGGATTACTCCCTGCGCGGTGTGGCTCGCAGTGTCGGCGTTGCACACGCGATGATCTCGCAGATTGAGAATTGCCGTCTCACGCCGCATGAAGAAACCATTGCTCAGCTTTTTGAAGCGGTCGGTTCGCCGTTTTACCGGGATCCGCAACAGCTGCGGAAACTCAGAAGAGTGCTGGATGCATTTTATGAAGCCATATATCAAGCCTCCGAGGACGATGTCGAGATGTATTTCGACGCGCTCCGGGCGGAAGCGGCCGTCTTTTTACGCTCGCCGCTGAGAGTGTCTTACTTATTGGCGCTTGAGACTGAACGCATCTTTTCTGGTAGAGACTTCCGGCTTGGCATCCTTGATGAACTCGAGGATTATTACGACCATCTTTCGGCTGAACAACGCCAGCTTTTCGATCTGTTGAAGGGCTGGGCTCTCTATGAGCAGGGCCGCCATCAGGAGGCTCTGGTGTATCTTGAAAGAAGCTGCGAACGCCCGGAATCGAAGCATTACCATGCCTTGTCCGTGTCGCTGAAAGCAAAAGCTCTGGATCAGCTTGATTGGTCGCATCAGACGCTGAAGACGGCCGATACCGCCTCCAAGCTGCATGTAGAGCTGAACAATCTCCCGCGCAAGGTGGAGATGAATCTGCTGGTGCTCAAAAAGCATATCGACTTGTGGAATCTCGAGACCGCCGAACAGCACATACAAGGACTGCGACAGGTATTTGAAGGGACACAGGATTTAGATCACGCGCTGGGACGTCGCTTCTATTTGTATCGTGCCTACCATGCCTATGCACGGGAGGATTTTCAGGAGGCGCTCGCCCATCTCGAGCGGATTCACGATGAAACGCCACAGCTGCTTTTTTTCAAAGGCTATCTTTCCCATCAGCTCGGGCGCGTCCGTGATGCGCTCGTTTTCCTCGAGTCGGTTTCCCCGGCGAAAAAGAAGCGGCTGAAGGACGATCTCTACATCGCCGCAGCTGAACTGTTCCTATGGCGTCTCAAGCAACGAGAGCCCTCCGCAGAGGCTTCAGAGACCTTGCATAGATGTATCCACCAGACGACGAATATCTTTCTTCGTATTTTCATGATTGGTTTGTTGCTTGCCTACTACGAATACATGGAAGACTTTGAAACGGCTTATCAATTGTTGCGCAAACAGTATGAAACGGATGTGGAAAACAACTTTTATGCAAAACGGGGTTCAAAAAAACATTGAGAAGCAATTATGAACAACTTGTAAACAACCGCCGCTACGTTGCATTTTTCGGGTTTGTGTTGCATAATGAAATTACAAGCGGCGGATTAAGGGAATCCAGGGATGATGCTTAGTTTCTCACTGACACTCTTTCGTTTCTTCACCGGGCCAGCCGCAGGCCCGGTGATTTTTTTGTTCAGGGCGCTATGTTGAGATAGGCTGTATGTTATAATGTCAATTGTGGTTTGCCTTTAATCTTATGGATAAGGGGTCGAGACATGGTTAGTCCAACGTTGAGCATGACCGCGGTCGTGAAGGACCGCCCGACGAAAGGTTTCACAGTCACGAAGCGACAGATTTCCACGGATCTGGACCCAGAGGAGGTACTGATCAAGGTCCTTACCGTTTCTTTCTGCGGGACGGACCATCACATCTACACCTATGACGAGTGGGCGGAATCCAGGTTGGAACTGCCCTTGATAGTGGGTCACGAGTTCAGCGGGGAGGTGCTCTCCGTCGGGGAAAAGGTCGACGATGTCGCTGTGGGCGATGTCGTCAGCGCCGAGACCCACATCATCTGCGGAACGTGCGAGTTCTGCCTTCGCGGCGAAGGTCATATCTGTGAGAACACCCGCATCATCGGTGTGGATACCGATGGGTGTTTTGCGGGCTATGTCAAGATTCCTGCGGCGAATTGTTTCATCAACGACCCCGATATGGATCCGCTGCACCTTTCGGTGCAGGAGCCTCTGGGGAACGCGGTCCATACGATGGCGAAGTATCCTGTCGCCGGACGTAGTGTCGCGGTTGTCGGTACCGGCCCGCTCGGACTGATGGGCATCGACCTTGCAAAGGCTTATGGAGCCCGACAGATCATCGGCATCGAGATCAACGAGTATCGGATCGCGAAAGCTTATGAGCTGGGAGCGGACCTGGTGATTAATCCTAAAGAAGAGGATGTCGTCGCCCGCGTTCTGGAAGAGACGGACGGACGCGGGGTTGATGTTGTCGGCGAGTTCAGCGGCAACAAGGACGCGATCGAGAAAGCCTTCAAGTATGTCAAGGCCGGTGGAGGTGTGAGCCTCCTCGGCATTCCCGCAGAGACGATCGAGCTGGATCTGGCGAACGACATCGTCTTCAAAGGCATCGATGTCTACGGAGTCGTCGGACGCAAGATCTACGAGACCTGGCATGAAGTGCGTCGGCTTCTCGACGAAGGTCGGCTGAATCTCGATAAGATCATCACGCATCAACTGTCGTTGAAGCAAGTCAATGAAGCCGCAGAAATCATGGGCAGCGGCGATAGCGGTAAGATTGTGTTGCTTCCGGAGGAGGATGATTATGAGTAAATGGCGTTTTCTAGAAGAGAAAGTCCAATCGCTGAAAGATCAGGGTGTCTATCGTGAACTGCCCGTGAACCACGGGCCTTGCGATCATGTCATCGACCTTGATGGCCGACGTGTCGTCAACCTTTCGAGCAACAATTATCTGGGGTTCGCGACTCATCCACGTGTCATCAACGCCGCCAAGGAGGCCGTCGATGCCTACGGTGCTGGGGCCGGTGCGGTACGCACCATCGTCGGCAACCAGGACCTCATCGGGCGGCTTGAGGAATTGCTTGCAGAGTTCAAGGAAGAAGAGGCCGTCATCACGTTCCAATCGGGATTCAACTGCAACATCGGCACCATACAGGCCATCAGTGGCAAAGGAGACCTCTTGGTCTCCGATGAACTGAACCATGCCTCGATTATTGATGGTGTGCGCCTCAGCAAGGCGGACAAGGCGGTCTACCGACACGCGGATGTCGACGATCTCGAACGTGTGCTCAAGGAAAAGCGCGCGGACTACAACAACGTCTTTATTCTCACCGACGGCGTGTTTTCCATGGACGGGGACATCGCCCCCTTGCCGGAGATTGTCGCGCTCGCCAGGCGCTACGATGCCTTGACATATGTCGACGACGCGCATGGTAGCGGCGTCCTCGGTCGCAGCGGACGGGGAACGGTGGACCATTTCGACCTCCATGGAGACGTCGATTTCATTGTCGGCACCTTGAGCAAGGCGATCGGCGTGGTGGGTGGCTATGTGGCCACCAAACAGACAGTCAAGGACTGGCTGCTGCATCGCGGACGGCCCTTGCTTTTCTCGACGGCCCTGCCGCCGGCCGCGACCGCCGCCACCATTGAATCCGTCAAGATGCTGATGGAAAGCGAAGAACATACAGAAAAGCTCTGGGCGAACGCCCGGTATTTCAAACGCTCCTTAGAAAAGCTCGGCTTTGACACCGGCATCAGCAGGACCCCCATCACGCCGGTCATGATCGGCGATGAAGCCAAGACCCTCCGTTTTTCCAAAGCCCTTCTCGAAGCCGGAGTCTTCGTCTCCGGCATCGTCTATCCGACAGTGCCCGAGGGAACCGGCCGGCTGCGGGCCATGATCAGCGCCAGCCACACCAAGGACGATCTAGACCAGGCTATCGAAGCGTTCAAGGAAACCGGAAAAGCTCTCGACGTGATCTGAGCGTATTGTGAGACGCTATCTCGGATCCATCGTCCTGGTGTTCCTGACACTTATTCTCATGGCCTTTACTGTCGGGAACGCATTGTCGATCCACCTGCCGCTTGGGGGCTTACTGCTTTTAATCAGCCTGCTGCTTATCTATTCGGCGTTCAAAGGTTTCAAAGAGGCGGCGCGGCTGAGGGACTCATTTCCAATTCCATCAAAGACTGCGCTGCTGGATTTTACGGCGACCGCGGCAGGATCCGTGGTGACCTATCTGATCAGCGTGCATCTGAATCTCGGTCCGGTCATCGCTTCAGGGCTGGTGGGGGTCGTGGCCGCGCTTTTTCTCCGTTCGCACGCGGTGCCTATCTATTGCGGATCCTTCGCCGGTATGTCTTCGGCGGCTTTCCTTCCGTTTTTGCCGCTGCTTGCGGCCAGCGTGATTGCGGCGTTCGTGTTCGTCTTGACGAAGGACGTCTTCAATGGGTATGGCGGCAAGCTGGGGACTATTGCACTAGTCGGCACCGCTGGTGGCGGCGTGTTGTTCAGCCGCCCTTTTCTCGAAGGAGAGATCTTCGCCCACCCACAAATCGTTGCCTTGATTATCGCTAGCGTGCTTGGCGCGGTGGCGGCCTTCGTGCTCAGTGTCCGTTTCCGTCTCGGTCCGGTCTTCGGCAGCGGTGCTGTCGGTGTCGTGGTCGGCATCTGGGGTGTTCTGAGCGGTCTGTTTTTCCCGGAGATTATCGGTGCTTTCGGAGAGACCCTCGCGGTCGCAGCCTTCGGTGCGTCGTTCGTCGGCATGGCCTCGACCCAGCGACTGCTGGATGAACGTTTCATCGCCCTGGGAGGGTTTGTCTTCGCACTCGTGTTCGTCTTCAGCGAACCCTACTTCGCCGGCGCCGGCGGAAAGCTTGGAACCATCGCTTTTGCCAGCACTCTGACGGCGGGGGGGTTGCGAACCCTCATCGAGACGGTGTTCGAGAAAAACTTCTTCAGGATGAGTGGGTGAAGCCGTGGACAAGTTAGCACTCATCAACCGCCCGCCGAATCTCAAGGCTTTCGGCAGGCTGATTCGGATCCTTCGCACACGGCATCAACTGACACTGCGTGCGCTCGCGGAGAAAGTCAACTTCTCCCACGCCTACATGCGGAAAGTGGAGTATGGGGAGACGGCGCTGCGCCAGCATCTATACGACCGGCTCTGTCGTGTGTTCGACCTTGATTTGTGCGTGGATAAAACCCTTCAGGAAAGGTTTTACGATCTCAAGAAAACAATCGAGCACGACATCCTCTACTTGAACAGCCTGAACATGCGGACGAACCTTGATGTGCTCGAACAGGATGCAAACCTTCACGCGCATTCGCTATGGGTCATCGACTACATGATACTCTATGTGGGATGCATGACCTTCGTCCCCTATAAGGACCATCGTGATGCCGATTCGACTATCACGGAGCTCGACAGCGTGGTGGAGATGATGAGCGATGCCCAGCGGCAGCGTTATTACCTCTACCGCGGGCTTTATCATTATTGCGAGAATGAACACGATGCCGCCGTCCGTGACTATCAGCACTCACTCAGCTTCGACGTGGTGCCCGGGCTCAAGCCGCTGGCGCTCTATTTGATCGGCAGGGTCTACGGCGAGACCTTCCGTCTGCCCGAATCCAACGAATACTATCGCCGGGCGGAATCGTTCTTCCATGCCTCGAACAACGAGATGCGCGCCAGCAACACCCGTTTTCTCGGATGTGCGAACCGTATCAAGATGAGAACGTTCGACGGCGTTGTCGACGTGCTTGATGAGGCATTGAATTTCGCCCATCGCCACCAGCTTAGCAGTCTAGCCTCCGCTGTGCGCTTCCACTACATGCTGTATCATTTCCTGCGGAGGGAGCACGAAGCGGCGCTCGCGATGCTGGCAAAGACAACGGAGGATAGTCTTCGGATTCGTTTCTATCACGCATTGAACCGATTCTACTCCCGGGGAGCAGCGGCAGCGACGGACTACCTCGAGCAGCTCGATCTGGAACATCCCCCCGCCGGGGATCGGATGATTCTCTATCGTTATGGACTGCGTTTTCTTTGGCGGTACGTGATGGGGGAACCCTATGAGCAGGAGCTCGAGTGGTTCTTTCAAGAGTCCTTCACGACCCGGAGTTACATCGAAGTCCAGATCGCCTATCGATATCTGGTGGACCTCTACGAGGATACCCGCCGCTACAAGGATGCGTTCGAGCTTACCCAGAACATAATCGCCATCACCAAACAAGCGCTCTTTTGAAAGAAGGTGTAAGCATGGACTGCCTTTTTTGTGAATCAGGGAAGGACAAGCTTGTTGAAAATGCGCATGCCTATGCCATGTACGATGGTTATCCGGTGAATGAAGGGCACGCACTGATTCTCACCAAGCGGCACGTGGCTTCCTTCTTCGAGCTCTCGGCCGAAGAGGTCGGAAGCCTGTATGGCTGTCTTGAAGAAGCGAAGCGTGTTATCGACCGACGATATAACCCGGATGGATACAATGTCGGAGTCAATGTCGGCAAAGCGGCCGGCCAGACGATCTATCATGTCCACATCCACCTGATACCTCGCTATCATGGGGACATTCCCGCCCCCCGCGGCGGGGTGCGCGGCGTGATTCCGCACAAGCGGGGGTATTAGGCATGGAGGATGCCCTGCGTCGTCTGAGGTGTATTCGTCGCATCGCTTTGACATGGGTCGTTTCAGTCACGCTCCTGGTTCTACTCGGTGCGGTGCTTGCAGGTTTCGGGAGACGTTTTCCCGCAGGGGTTTCCTTCGGTGTCTCGGTGCTGCTTGTGGGGTCGCTTTTCTTATTATATCTTGTTCTTTCTCGTCTGCATCTCGGTCTGCGTCTTGTCCTACGGTTGGCCGAGCATGCGGATGAGGGCATCCTGGTGACGGATGCGGATAATCGTATTATCTATCTGAACGAGGGCTTTTCCAGAATGATGGGCTACACATTGGCCGAAGCAAGAGGGCAGAAACCCTCGCTATTCAAATCAGGTGTCCACGACGACGCCTTCTACAAAAAAATGTGGACCGAACTTAAAAACCGCGGTTACTGGCATGGCACTGTCTGGGATCAACGCAAGGATGGCACGCTGATCGAACGTGACACGCAGCTTTTTTGCATCACGGACATTCGCGGCCGCGCACGTGGATACGCCGCTATTCACAAAGATGTCACCGAATTACGCGAAATAGCATCACAACGCGATCGGTTGCAGTATTTTCAACAACAGACCGGCCTTCCGAACGAACATTATCTGCGCCGGCGGCTTTCAACATTGATTGAGCGCGCTGTTCCCTTTCAGCTCATCATGATAAAGCTTGTAAACCGTGCACAGCTTGAAGCGGTCTATACCACAGCTGAACTTGATGAAGCATTGGCCAGTGCCGTTAAACAGCTCGAGATAGGCCAGGAAGGGACCGGTTTCCTCGCACAGATCGATGATGATTACATCGCCATCATTCTATACAGCAAGCAGTCGCAGACGGAGCTTTTCTTGCAGGAGCTGCAACAGGTTCACCAGGCACTCAGCCGCCCGCTCGACAAGGGCGTCCATTTTCAGGTAAGCCAGGGAGTCGTAGCTTTTCCCGACGATGCAGAGGCGGTCTCCGCCCTTCTCTCGAGGGCGAAGATTGCCGTCGAACAAGCGGTCGAGACACAGACCGACAGTGTGCACTATTCGCCAGCCCTGCATGAGCGGTTATCCTACCAGCAGCGCATGAAGGACGCGATGGAACCCGCCTTGCGAGCCGGAGAGTTTTTTGTGAATTATCAACCTATCCATGCTATTTCCGATTGGCGAATCATCGGCTTTGAGTGTTTACTGCGGTGGCGGTCAAAGGAAATGGGGGAGATCTCCCCGGATTGGTTCATCCCCGTCGCCGAGCAATACGGCTGGATTGATGGTTTGACCGATTTCGTCCTCGAGGAAGGTCTGGATGCGAAAAGGGACTTTGAGGAGGCGGCGGGACGACCGCTCTATCTTTTCATCAACATCAGCGGCAAACAACTTGTCGGTGAGCGTCTGCTCAGACGCGTGGCAAAGGCGGCTGAGCAGGTCGAGGATCCGTCAACCTTGACGTTTGAGATTACGGAATCGAGTTTTCTCGAGGCCATCGAGGTGGCAGTCGAACAAGTGAAAAAGATAAAGCGACACGGTGTAAAGATCGCTATCGACGATTTCGGCACCGGATATTCTTCCTTTCGTCACCTCCATCGTCTCCCGGCGGATATTTTGAAGGTCGACAAGAGTTTCCTTTCTATTCCTGAACACGGTGGTCGCGAGATAGTGAAGAACGCCGCCTTATTAGGAAGGAATCTCAAGCTTCACGTGCTCATCGAAGGTGTAGAGAAAGAAGCGCATCTTGACGTCATCACCGAGGCCGGCGCACAATATGCGCAAGGGTTTTATCTCAATCGGCCCCTACACCGCTCGGATGTGCTTCCGATATTAAAAAAGACCGCCACTTAGTGTGAACGGTCTTCGGCTCGGCGCAATCCGCAGGTTGTCGTCTGGATGCTGTAGAAAATCCAGGCCAGTCCCCCTGCAAGCAGCCCCAGCAGCAACAATTTCCACGGCAGGTTGCCAAAGGGCAGGACAATCGGTGTGAACGCGATGCCGATTGCGGAGAGAAAGGCAACGACGCAGGGTGCACAGCCGAAAGTCAAAAGCCCGAAGATAAATGAAAAGAACGGGATGCTGGTGCCGCCTTTCGGTTCGCTGCCATTAAGCCGGAGGTTGATGTGGCTCGTACTGATCATCAACCCTGCGAGGACGGCCATCGTCAGATTCAGGAATTGATGCAGCACAAACAAGCCGAGCCCCCATTCTTCGATGAGCGTCGGCACCGATGCATTCGCCAGGACGTCGAGAAACAGATACAAGCCGTATAGGAAGACAGTGGCGACAGCGAGCACCATCAGGTTCTTCGGTCGTTTCTGTTCGTGCAGTACCAAACGCAGCATACTCTCACCTCATCAATATCATACCATCGCAGCGGCTGGATGTCCGCTCAGATGCACATCGGGCGGTTCGCACTACGAATCATTTCATGACAGTCAGGAAGGTGACCCCGTATGGATGCCGAGAAGACAAGGAAAATTATCGGTCGACGTATACATCTGTCCCGAAAAGAGGCGGCGCTGACCTTGCGAGAGCTTTCCATACAGACCGGTCTCTCTCCGGCGCACATCAGCCGGATTGAAAGGGGTCTTGTCCATGCGCGTGCCAACAGCATAGAACGTCTCTTGCGCGTGCTCGGCATTGACTTCCACTTCGACCATGCCCTCCACGATAAACTTTCCAGTCTCTCAAAACCCCTCTATCACGACATCCTCTACGTCGATTACACCCGTGCCAGACAACGATTCGACAAGCTTTTTGAAGCGCATGATAAGTTCTCCAACAGCCTCGTGGCCGTGGATTACCATCTGGTCATGCTCATGACGGCCGTTCATCTGCAGATGGACCGTGAGTGGATCGAGGCTTTCTATCGCCCGCTGAGCGTGATGGAGGATCTGATGGACGATGCGCAGCACGAACTGTTTCTGTTGGAGAAGGGCATCTACTCACATCTTCTCGAACAGTATGAAGAGGCCCGGGCGCTTTTCCAGCAGACCATCGAGCTCGGCCGAGATAGTCACCTTCAAGCCATTGCGTATTACATGCATGCCATCGCCGTCTTCAACGACTACACCCGTTTTCATGAGGCGCTCAGTTTTCTGGATTCGGCGGTGGAGATCTTCAGCCGCTATTCCAACTTCGAGCGGTTGAACCGTGCCAAATCGGCTCAGCAGACGCTCTATATCTATCTCCATCGCTTCGACCGCTTCGAACAATCCTACGCCGATACCATGGCCTACGCCAGACGCCATGGCGCGCTGGCGCTCTATCATTTCACGCAGCTGAACCGGGCGCGCTACCATGTGGTCCGCGGGAATTACGAAGCGGCCACGGAAACGCTTGAGTCCTTTACGCTGCCCGTATGCACCTATTATCTGTTAAAGATGTACGCCGCCTTCATCGAGGGACGCTACGCCGAGGCGCAGGCCATCTATGAGGACTATGAGCACGGGGCGGATTTTCCCCGCCAGACCGAGATGGACCTGCTCGAGGCGATGGGTTTTGCTGTTGAAGGCAAAGAGGAACGGTATATCGAAGCGCTGAGTACTGTTGTGGACAAAGCTTTCCAAACGGGGGATTTCCTGGTCTCGATGCTGGCAGTGGAATTGTATCTGCAGGTTCTCAAGCAACAGCGACGCTACAAGGAGGCCTACTTGAAGGCCAGTCAATACCTGTCCATGCTCAGGAAAACCAAATAAATGAACAGGAGGGTTCACACATGAAATCCTATCGCAAGACATTGACATTCCACACCCGGAATCGCCGCGAGCTCATCAACATCACATCCGAGGTCGAACAGGCCGTATCCGAGAGCGGCGTTGAAGAAGGGATGGTGCTCGTGAACTCGATGCACATCTCCTCGAGCGTCTTCATCAACGATGATGAAAGCGGCCTGCATGCGGACTTTGAACGCTGGCTCGAAGCACTCGCTCCGGAGAAACCGCACGACCAATACGACCACAACAACGGTGAAGACAATGCGGATGCGCACCTGAAGCGCACCCTCATGGGACGTGAAGTCGTCGTCGCGATTACGGGGGGCAGACTCGATTTCGGGCCCTGGGAGCGTATTTTCTACGGCGAGTTCGACGGCAAGCGCTCCAAACGCGTCCTGATCAAGGTCATCGGTGAATGAGCATGCTTGAAGCGCTGTTGACGACGGCGCTTCTTTTCGCTCTGGCGGAGGCGGGGCTGGAGGGCTTCCGCGCGCACAAGCAGGCGAAGTTCTCCGCTTATGGGCGCCTTGCACGTCGCGTCATCCTGGCAGGGTTGATTTTGCGGCTGCTGCTTACGGATGGCCATCCGCTCTCAGAAGCGCTGCTTGCTTTTGTCGTGGCGGCGCTGACCCCGCTCATCTTTCAGGAGGGCGACCCTTTTCGACGGACGCTGCTTTTCTTCTTTCAGTACGGGGTATTTTTCGCGGCGCTGCTTTCGGCCGCCGTGTTGCTTCAGACGACGTCTGTGTTTCTGCTGGGCGGTACTTTCGCAGTCGCCGCCCTGATGCTGTGGGTGTTGTTCGAGTTTCTGCACTTCCGCTTGATCTCAAAGCTTTTTCGCCTCGTCCCTTATGAACATCGCATGGACGCCGAGGCGCTCGGCGCCCCTGAAACCCTGCTAAAGAATGTCCGTCTCGCGACGGGAGGAAAGATCGATCTGGGACCCAACGCCGTGATGCTCGGCGTCTTCAGCAGGAAACGTCTCTTCGTCTTCCCGGGGCTGCTCTCGCGGTTGACACACGAGCAGACGAAGGCCATCCTCGCCCATGAGGTCGCTCATGCGCGTCAAGCGCATCTTCCGCAGAGGCTGGGGCTGTCCGTTTTGTATTTCATCGCGGCCTTCCTGGTCGCTCACCTGACGCTCAACACGGCGGCTTTCGAGGGCGTGGAGGCTTACGTGGGCTGTTTCGCCGCTCTTTATATTCTCACTTCGGTGTTCGTGGTAATTCTCATCCGCGTGCTGCATGCGCAGGAGTACGCCGCCGATGCCTATGCGGCAAGAAGGGGGTTGCGAAGCGCCCTGTCCTCCGCGCTGGTGGCGATTGGTTCGCATGAAGTCGCGCCGCCTTTTTACACTCGCTGGCGCGGCACGCACCCGTCCTTGAAAGACCGCCTGCGGCGGCTGGATACGCGTGTTGAAGCGTAAAAAACTCCTCCCTGCGACGTAGCAACCGCCGAGAAGGGAGGAGTTTTTTTCGTATCCTGACTGGAAAAGCGGGTTCAAAGCGCCCTGGCGATCGGCACCCGCAGTTTTTCCGGGGTGCGCAGGGGGCCGAAACGTTTGATGACCTGTCCTTCTCTATCGATGAGGAACTTGGTGTAGTTCCAGCGGATCTCATGGCCCAAGAGGCCCCGTTTCTGACGTTTGAGCCATTTGAACACGGGATGCGCATCGGAGCCTTTGACCTTGACTTTCTCGAACATCGGAAAGGTGACCCCATAGTTCGTCCGGCAGGTCTTGAAGATCTGTTTGGGGTCATCGAGTTCCTGGTTTCCGAAATCGTCGCTTGGAAAGCCGAGGACGATGAATTCCTCGCTGCGATAGTCCTGATAGAGAGACTCCAGACCTTTCAGCTGTTTTGCGAGCCCGCACTGGCTGGCGGTGTTGACGACGAGGACGACCTTCCCCTCGAGGTCGCGAAAATCGCTCGGCTTGCCGTTGATCAGGTTCGCTTCGTGCTTGAAGAACGACATCAGCGCTTCCCCTGTTCGCCGAAAGCTTTTTCCCAGTCCGCGAGGAACGCGTCGATGCCTTTGTCCGTCAAGGGATGCTTGAACGCCTTTTCAAAGACGGCGTAGGGCACGGTCGCGATGTGCGCGCCGGCCTTGGCGGATTCCGCGAGGTGTTTCGGATGGCGGATGGACGCGCTGATGATTTCGGTCTTCAGTCCATACATGTCGTAGACGTCGCGGATTTCCTGGATCACCTCGATGCCATCATGCAGCGTGTCGTCGAGACGGCCGACGAAAGGACTTACATACGTCGCGCCGGCAAGCGCCGCGAGCAAAGCCTGATTGAGGCTGAAGACCAGCGTGACGTTCGTCTTGATGCCTTCTTCGTGAAGCTTCCGTACGGCTTTCAGGCCTTCTTTCGTCATGGGAATCTTGATGACCATGTTCGGATGGATTCTGGCGATCTCCCGGGCTTCTTCGAGCATTTTCTCGGCTTTGAGGCTGATGACTTCGCCGCTGATGGGCCCGTCGACGATGTCGGTGATCTCCCGGATGACTTCCTGGAAATCCCGACCCTCTTTGGCGATGAGCGTCGGGTTCGTGGTGACGCCGCTGAGAATGCCCAGCCCGGCGATGTCGCGGATCTCTTCGACGTTGGCGGTGTCGATGAACAGTTTCATTCTGCGGATTCCTCCTTTGTGTTATCCGTTTCCTCTGTCTTGAACTCGATGGGGCTGATGCCTTCGAGCGAGGGGACGACCCGCTCGGTGAACAGCACACCATCCAGGTGGTCGATTTCGTGCTGGATGACGATGGAAGCGAAGTTGCGCAGTCGCAGCTCCCGCTCGACGATGCGGTCGGCATCCTGCTCGTAGACCCAGCTCTTTACCGTGACGCGGCGGTAGCGGGGGACGAGTCCTTCGACCTCGCGGTCGACGCTGAGACAGCCTTCCCCGCCTGGCATGTAGGTTGTAACGACCGAGTGGCTCACGATTCTCGGATTGATCAGCATGTAATCGTGCAGAGTCTCGAACTTCTCATCCAGAGTATAGATAGCCACGAGACGTTTGGGAAAGCCGACCTGCGGGCCTGAGAGCCCCACGCCTTCACGCAGTGCGTATTTTTCCCGCATCGCCTCGTCCTGGGAGTTGATGAGGAACTGCCGCATGTCGAGCAGCAATCGCTTCGTCTGTTCAGATATGGGCGACTCCACTTCGGCCGCCCGCTTTTCTAGGATGGGATCACCCTCGCGTACGATATCGTCCATGGTCAGCATGTTCTCACCTCATGAACAGTATAACAAAAGCGCGGAGGAAAACCCACCCTCGCGCATGGGACTTTCTCCAGGATGCGCATCACGAGTAAAGCGTTTTCAAAAGTAGCGATAGTGTTGAGATTTGTGTGTTGACAAAGTAAAATAAACTAGTGACAGTGAGAGTACGTATATCTGTGTCATATGGAGGTTATCATGAAACCTATTGAAAAAGTCGGCATCATCACAGGAGGCGGCGATTGCAGCGGCTTGAACGCCGTCATCAGCGGTGTGACGAAAACCGCCCTCAGCAAGTACGGCATCGAGGTCATCGGCTATCGTCGCGGATATTTCGGTCTATACCACAACGATTTCATCGAACTGGACGCGGATTCCATCTCCGGCATCGCCCACGAAGGCGGGACGCTGATCAAGGCTTCGAACAAGGACAATCTGTTCAATTACCGTATCAAGCGTGAAAACGGCAGCTACGATTACGAGGATGTCTCGGACGTCGCCATCGAGAACATGAAAGCAGAAGGTGTGGACGCGCTGATTGTCGTCGGCGGCGATGGCACCTTGACGAGTGCTCGCGATTTCTATCGCAAAGGAGTTCCTGTCGTGGGTGTGCCCAAGACCATCGACAACGACCTGCCCGCGACCGACATCACGTTCGGGTTCAACACGGCGCTTGAGAACATCGTCGATGCGCTGGATAAAATCCACACGACCGCCTACTCGCATGACCGGGTGATCGTCGTGGAGGTCATGGGTCGTCACACCGGCTGGCTCGCGCTTGAAGGAGGGTTCGCCGGCAGTGCCGATGCGATCCTGATTCCGGAGATCCCCTATGATCTGGAGAAAGTGGCGGAGAAGATTCGTCGTCGCGACGCGCAAGGGAAGCATTTCAGCGTGATTGTCGTCAGCGAGGGAGCGAAACCGAAGGATGGCGACGTCCACGTCCGTGAAGTGGTCGACGACTCGCCCGATTCTGTCCGTCTTGGCGGCGTGGGACGCACCATCACCGACCAGCTTTCAAAGATTGTCCCCGAACACGAGGTCCGCTACACAAACCTCGGCTACCTGCAGCGCGGCGGCATCGCCAGCCAGTTCGACCGGCTCGTCGGGCAGCGTTTCGGCGTGGCGGCCCTCGATCTGCTCATGCAGGGGGGCGCAGGCAAGATGGTCCGCTATCGCGGCCGGGACATCACCCATGTCGATCTCGAGGAAGTCGTCGGCACGGGTGAGACAGGCGAAACCAGCGAAGGCGGCGAAAAACACGTCGACCCCGAGGGGCAGATCGTCCGGGCAGCGAAATCCATCGGCATCTCCTTCGGCGATGAGTGACCGGCTCGTCTATCCGATCGATTTCGAGGCTTATGAGCGTGATGAGCTGATCGAGATTGTTGAATTCCTCGCCCTTCTCGAACAATATCATGACGAGCGTGGGAACGTCTCGGCCGAGAAGCTCAAACAGGCGCATGGCCGGTTCCGCGAGATTGTCAACAGCATCGCGGAAGAGAAGCGGATCGACAAGGCCTTTGCCAAGCAGACCGGCATCTCTATCTATCAAACGATGAAGAATCTATGACTGACGGAAAAGGGGGGCGCCCCCCTTTTCTCTTGAAGGGAGGAGGAACCGATGCGTTTGGACCGCTTCCTCGTCAATTTGAAATACGGCACCCGTAAAAGCGTCGCGAAAGCCATCCGCGACGGTCTTGTGAGTGTGAACGGTGAAACCGTCCGCAGGAAGGATGCGCACATCGACCCGGAGCGTGACTGGGTGAACCTTGCGGGCGAGGACGTGGTGTACTTCTCTTCGCTCACCTTGATGATGAACAAGCGGCCCGGAACGGTCTCCAGCGCTTCGGATGCGGAGGGGCCGAGCGTCTTCGGCGATTTGGACATCGTGTTTCGACGCCACGACCTGCACATCGCCGGACGGCTGGACAAAGACGCTTCTGGGCTCTTGGTGCTGACCGCCGAGGGGGGCTTGGCCCACGAGCTCACGCACCCGAAGAAGGGTGTGCCCAAGACCTATGAAATCTATACGGAATCCCGTATTGATAGCCTGGAGCGACTGCGGCACCCGGTGGAAATCCTTGATGGAAAGAACCGCCCTTACTGGACCGACCCGGCCGAGGTGCTCGAGGCCTCCGGCAACCGTGCGGTGCTGCGCATCAGGGAAGGCAAGTACCATCAAGTCAAACAGATGATGGCGGCCGTGAATCATCGGGTGAGTCATCTGCGCCGGATTGCGATCGGTGCGCTCGAGCTCGACTCCGACCTCGCCGAGGGCGAGGCGCGTACGCTCACCGATGACGAACGACAGTTGTTGTTTGAAGACCCCTCCAGTGATGAAGATCGTGATTGAACCATCAACGTCAATTTTCCTGAATCGTGAACAGCGTCACTCAACGAAAGAGCCGACAGCCGATCAACTGGGCGGGGCTCTTTTTTCATCGGATGCGTAGACAGTGGTGAGCGATGCGCGAAGGGAAAGCGGATCTTAAATGCAATACTTATAAAGACATCTCGCTTTGCACGAACCGGAAACCCCGCAGCAAATGAAAAACCCCTGACATAGCGCGGAATTAGCGCATCGGTCAAGGGTTACCTCATCCAGTCATTGCCTCTGCATCGCCTTCACAGCAACAGCCGCTGCAAGACCTCCACGACGTCATCGATGTCCTCCTCGCTTTCGTGGTGTGAGAGGGAGAAACGCAAGGCTCCGTGTGAGCGGGGAGCCTTGATGGCTTCGAGGACATGGCTTCTCTCGATCGTGTCTCCGCTGCACGCACTGCCGAGACTGACGGCGATGTCGTGTCTGTCGAGCTTATAGGCGAGGCGCTGGGGGTCGACCCCCTTGAAGCCGATGTTGAGGATGTTCCAAAGGCGGGGTTTCTCAAGCGGCGGACCGTTGAGATTGTATTCAAGGGTGGATGCTTCCAGACGCCATAGGAAACGCTTCGCAAGACGGCGGATAGCGGCCTCGCGGGGCGTTAGAGCCTCGACAGCTTCTGCTAGCGCCTTCTCCAATCCGACGATGTAGGGAAGATTCTCCGTACCCGAGCGAAGCCCGTGTTCTTGTCCGCCGCCATCGATCAGCGGGGTCAGTTCGTTGACGTCCCTCGCGTAGAGGATACCGATGCCCTTGGGGCCGAAGAACTTGTGAGCGGAGAAACTCGCGTAGTCGACGGGCATCTCGTCCAAGGCAAGCTGCATGTGCAGGGGGGATTGGACCATGTCCGCGTGGACCTTTACGTCGTGTGCGTGGGCAAGGTCCCCGAGGGCCTTGAGATCCTGAAGGGTCCCGATTTCGTTGTTGGCATGGACCAAGGAAAGCATGCCGGTGCGTTCCTCTGCAAGCGCCGCTTCGAGTGTTTCTTCCGGCAGAAAGCCTTCGTGGTCGCAAGGCAGCGTGCGGACCCGGATTCCATTTTTTTTCAGCTGCTCGAGGGTGTGCAGCGTGGCATGATGTTCGACGGTGGTGGTCAGAATGGTCTCGCCCGGGGTGAAGGGGTGTCCCTTGAGGGCGAGGGCGGTGGCTTCGCTTCCCGAACCGGTGAAAAAGATCCGCTCGGGGATGGTGCCGAGCAGCGTCGCAATGTGGCGTTTTGCCTGCTGGTAGCGTTTTTTCGCCTCCCGGCCGGGTCGGTGGAAGGATGAAGGATTACCGGGGTAATCCCGCAGCGTCTGCGTGACAGCCTCGATGACCGTTTCGGATGGGGGTGTGGTGGCGGCGTAATCCAGATAGATCATGCGCTTCCTCCTCAACATCTCGAGATCGTCGCTTCCACGGCCTCGATATCGATCTTTGCGAATGCTTCGTGTGCATCAAGACGAGCGACGTCATTCCCGAGCTCGTCGAGCGCCTCGAGAACTTCGTCGCCCAGGGCTTCAAAGACAAACGAGCGATGCAGGATGCAGGGGTCCTCCTCGTCAAATAGTTCGAGGCTTTTTTGCTTGATGGCGGATTCACGGAAGGGCAGTTCGTGTGCGTGGCCTTCGAAGAGGGTTTCCTCTTCTGAGACGATACGGACTTTCTCTTCCATGATCATCCTCCTTGCACCAGGGCGGGGCCGAAGAGCGGCACGCCCAGCACCTGGGAGATGAAATAGATCATCATTGCGAAAAAGAAGAGGCTTGTAAGGAGCTTGACAAGGGGCATCCGTCGTCTCACGAAAGCGGAGATGGAGAGGATGTCCCGGCTGCGGACGGCGGCGATGGCGATCAGGATGAGCGGCAGAATGAAAAGCAGGTTGAAGATGACAAGGTAAAAACG